>JAUXTV010000212.1 GCA_030679025.1 Candidatus Woesearchaeota archaeon | reverse complement strand
TGTCTCTTGACATATGCATTTTTTTCGCGATCTCTGCTATAGGCATTCGCGCATTTTCTGTTAGGATCATAAGAATTTTTATATCTTTACTGTCTAGTTTTACTGGTGTTTTTCGCTCTTCATTAGATAATCTTACCATATTCCTCTAAACACCTAATCCCTATATAAATATTTCGTTAAATAAGTAACTTCTGGCCGATATTCTTATATAATGGTTCATACGTGTTACAACTAACAAAGGGGGATAGGAGTAGAACTATGACAAAAACACCAAAACAACTTCGAAAACTCGGCAAGGCATTAAGAGAAGATATTTCTCATGCGGCTGAAAATACTGCAAAAACATTAGAACAAGGTGTAGCAGCTAGTTGTACTTATGTAAGAAATCATGGTGGATTAGGCAGCATGATAGGCGGTCTCTTTGATAGTGCAGTACAACAGGTAGGCAGAGGCGCAGGATATGTTGCACGAACAGCACAAGCAGCTTATCATACTGTTACAGGAAAAGAAACAGACAAGAAGGAAACGCCTCCATCAACTCCTCAAGAACAAACAGAGGATAACAGTGTTTTAGCGTTTTTACGAAGTGTTCGAGCTGACTTCAGAGGACACTATAGTGAAAGTGATATTGATCCAGAGGAAATTGCGAAGGGACTCGGCAGTTTAGCACAAGAAGGCAAAAAGGGTTTACGTAGCTTATTTAGAAAAATACAAGAAGGAACAGACGCGCTCTCACAAAAGATTAGCGCACACATTCCTACAGATGCAGACTACAAATATACTCTTCATGACAAATCTTATGCTTTGAGTAGGGCTCTTCTGACAAAGCCAGATATAGAACGAGCTAAGTGTTATCTGACTTTTATAGACCATGCAGTTCCTTTCTCTCCTGCACTTTCTAGAGACAAACATGCTTTATTGACTTTAGTAGCAAGCAAAGGCATTCGCTCTGGAGAAGAATTGAGAGAGCAATTGCCACAAGTATACGGAGCGCTTACCCAGCTTATGCAGCATTTATATAGCTCTTCAGATGCTAAAAAGTCTAAAAGAGTTACTACTAGAAAATAGTATAAATACAAAAGATTTATAAAGCATATTGAGCAGCCTTGCAGGGTGGAAAGGGGGAAAATCAAGATCAGATGGAGGAATAACCATGGCAGCTAAACAACAAACCCAAAATATAGGAATATTTGCAAGATTACAACTAGATGCTGAACAAAAAAGAAAGGTAGAAGATTTAGGTAGAAAACAATTAGAACTCGAAGAGGGAGATCAACAACATCTTACTACTTATCAAAAAGATGTTCAACAAGTTCTCGAAGGAAAAGCAGATGTTGCAACACTCTCAAAGCTAGACCAAGGTATCCAACGCGGACAAGAATTTCAAGGGGAAATTTCTGATTTAGCTGAAAGTTTAACCCATGAATTAACAGATTTAGGACAATTCTTTGGCAATATGAGCCAATACCAAGGTCTTTGGGAAAGAACACTAGCGACTATTGGTTTAAGAGGAGTCGCAGACAAACAAAGATTATCCCGTGTTAGATCTGCTGATGTTAAAGAAAGCTTACAAACTATTCTGGACTATGGTCTTCATATGGTTGACAAACTTTATGCAACTATCATTCAAAATGTAAATTGCCAAACACAACTTCAAGCTACAGTAGAGAAAACTGCTAGAACTTTGCAAGATAATCAACCTCTCTATGAACAGTGGCGAAGTGCTCGAGAGGGTTTTGATCGCCAAGTGAAAGAGCTAGATGCAAAAATAGACGCAGCAGATGCTAAAGAAGTTTCCCAACTTGAAGGACAGAAAACTACTTTGGATGCAAAGTTACATGAATCACAGGTCAATGAAAATCATTACTTTACAATTGTTTCCAAGGCAAGAGAAGCTTTACCCACTATCAGAACTCATGTGAGAGCTTACAAAGATATGGTAGATGCATTGACACAAGTGCGAACAGGATTGGAACAAAACATTGACCATGTTACTCAGGTGTATTTGGCAGTACCAACAGCTATTCAGACTGCACTCGGTACTAAAGCAGCATCTCATTATGATAGAGGGCTGAAATTTGCTACTGATAAGGCAACCGAGGTAGTCTTGAAATCAGCTGCAGGTGTTCTTGATGAAGCTGCAAGCAGAGCAGAACGACCTCTTTTGGAGCCTGAAAAGTTAAAGGCTTACAGACAAGCACAATTAGAAATGCGCCTGCGCTTTGACGAAAGAGTTGATGCAGTGAAGGCTACTTATGCTAAAGAAGGCGGCGCTAAACCCTAGCGTCTTTCTTTTTTTATAAGTGAGAAAGCATGTACCATGACAGACTCTTATACAGCTGAACTTTGGAAAAGAACGACTGAGGAGAATGTCAAGCGCATCGAACAGCCCCAAACTCAACCTTATCTTAGTAGATTACATGAGAGACTCTTACAATTAAGAACTGTTTTACAGAGAGAACAAAAAGACTCTTGTATACTTCCTTATTTAGATATTGTTGTCAATAGCATCTCTTGCTTACAGGCTAAACATACTTTTGAAGGCCAAGATCAAGTTGATTTTTCTCTTACTATTGACCCAAGCAACTCTGGATTTCCTACCTTTAAAGATTTTTATCTTTTAGAAAAAACTCAAGAAAGAGCAGATGCTTCTCTT
>JAUXTV010000210.1 GCA_030679025.1 Candidatus Woesearchaeota archaeon | reverse complement strand
CATTTGCAACACTTCCGCCTTCTTTTTTTCTCCTACTGAAAATCCTTCATTCGTATTTCGATTCATGAATGCACGCCCGAGCCCAACCAAGTCCATTTTCTCCTGCAGCAGTTTTTTGAAGTTATACAGCGGCATGGGCTTGAATTTTTTGCTGCGCGCCTTGTTCACCGCATTGTACGAAGCTCGCAAAAACGAAACCATATTCACCCCCGGAATTTCCTTGGGGTATTGAAATGCCAAAAACAAACCTGCAACGGCTCGTTCACTCGGATCCATCTTCATCAAATCCTTTCCTCCAAACTTCACCTTTCCCTTCGTGACCTTATATTTAGGGTGACCCATCAAAGTGGCCGAGAGAGTGCTCTTCCCAGATCCGTTCGGACCCATAATGGCATGCACTTCACCCGGTTTAATCTGAAGCGAAAGCCCGTGCACGATTTCCTTATCCGGCGCGGAGATGAACAAATTTTGGATATCCAAAAGCATTGTGCCAACAGATTACAGGCTTAGCAGAAAGGAATCAATAAGGAACGTAGGTTCTAAAATAATATTGATTTATGGGAAGAGGTCGAGGATGATAAAACTGTCCATAACAAACCCACTATGGCAGAAAGAACCGAAGCAACTGAACCAAGAAACATGGAAGAAGCCTTAAAAGGACACCTTGTAGTACCTCGGCCCGGGCATTCATTTGACGACCTTGATGTCAGCTATTTTGAGAAAATCGGAGCCAGAGTGGAGACGGTAGTAGCACCTGAAGAAGATTCTTCCAACTAAGCTTTCGTTGCAATCTCGTTCCTTTCAAATTACACTAAGCCAGCTTAAAAGCTGTTCTTTTACATGTCGGGCCCGTAGCTCAGTGGTTAGAGCAGGAGGCTCAAGTCGAGCGAAGCTACGTTGAGACTTTTTCAATACGCTTCCCTTGCAAGGGCTGTTGGTAGAGGAATCTGCCAATGAACATTTGCCAAATTCGGGGAACCCTTACTGCATCATGCAGTGGCGATCCCGAGCCAAGACCTCGTTGAGGTAAGGTGTAGAGACTAGACGGCAAACACCCAGAACGGGTGAAGGTATAGTCCAGCTCACAAACTCGAAAGAGGTCACGAAAGTGATAGCGAGACGCATAACTTCTTGGTCGTTGGTTCAATCCCAACCGGGCCCACCATACTTTACCACCCCCATATCCTCAGGTGCTATGGCCTTTTGATATTTTGCTTTCTTTCATTCCTTGCGTATACTGAGCCCACATTTGTGGGCCCTTAGCTCAGTTGGCTAGAGCGCTTCCATGGCATGGAAGAGGTCGTCGGTTCGAACCCGATAGGGTCCACCACCTTGGGCGAAGCCCAATTCAATCGCCGAAGGCGCGATTCTGTTCGCCCCTGTCTGTTTATTAATCTTTATTGTTAATCCCGCAAACTTTTTGCAGCCAACAAAAAGCCCAAAAGCTTTCTACGAGTGCAATCCATGCAACTACAAACATGGCCCAGTTGACCCATTCGGCGCTGTATTCGGGTGCCCAAGGACCGAGCCACCAAAAAGCGAG
>JAUXTV010000195.1 GCA_030679025.1 Candidatus Woesearchaeota archaeon | reverse complement strand
GATTTGTTAGTGGATGTCATGATATGTTCTTTAAAAATTATCCTGATCGAGCAAGAGGAAGCCTAAAAAAAAGAAAATTAGCTGAAATAATAGCTTTGTAATCCTGAAGATCTGATGTTTGTTAGATATCTCATTTTAACGTAAACTATATAAAAAGCCAATAATCTCGAGAATCTTATGACTTATCATAGTCAAGATGTACAAGAGGTGCTTAGGGACAAACAGAGTTCTACTAATGGATTAAGCGATGTAGAAGCACGAAGACGTCTTCTTGAGTATGGTGAAAACAAACTTAAACTAGAACGCCGAGATCCACCTTGGAAGATTTTTTTCCGGCAATTTGGTGAAACTGTTGTCTATATCCTTCTTTTTGCAACGATTGTTTCTTTTCTCTTAGGAGAATATTTAGATGCTTATGTGATTCTAGCAATTCTTTTCTTTAATGCTTTACTAGGATTTTTTCAAGAATACAAAGCAGAACGCGCTGTCCAACTCTTACAACAATTAACTGTATTAAAAGCTAAAGTTCTACGTGATGGTGTTGTCAAAGAGATTCCCTCTACAGAATTAATTCCAGGCGATGTTGTGCTTGTTGAAGCAGGAGATAAAGTTCCAGCAGATATTCGTATTTTTGACGCTAATAATTTGCAAACTAATGAAGCTGCATTAACTGGAGAAAGCTTACCTTGCAGTAAATTTGTCAAAACCTTGCCTAGATTAGTTAATTTAGCTGAAAGAGTCAATATGCTCTATTCTAGCACTATTGTTGTTCGCGGCACTGGCAGAGGTATTGTAGTCGAAACTGGCATGAAAACAGAACTAGGAAAAATTGCCAAAATGGTTCAAGAAGCAGGTACGCATATTACTCCTCTGCAAAAGAAATTAAAGCAACTAGGACGCTTCTTGGGATTTTTAGTCATGGGTATTTGCGCCTTTGTCTTTTTATTTGGATTATTACGCGGTATGGATTTCTTTGAAACTTTATTGACTGCTATCAGCTTAGCTGTTGCTGCTGTACCTGAAGGATTACCGGCAGTAGTCACTATTTGTCTTTCCTTAAGTGTGCAGTATATGATCAAAAGAAAAGTTCTGGTCAAACGATTAAAAAGCATTGAGACTTTAGGCAGTGTTACTGTTATTTGTTCTGATAAAACTGGCACCTTGACCAAAAATGAAATGACTGTCAAGAAAATTTATGTCAATAATCAATTGATCGATGTTGGAGGCTATGGATACAGCACTGAAGGAACTTTTACTGTTCAAGGCAAGGAAGTTGAAGCTAAAGATTTCAAATTACTTCTGAATATTGCTGCTTCTTGCAACAATGCAACTGATACTGTTGGAGACCCTACAGAGATGGCTTTATTATATGCTGCTAAGAAAGGCGGCATTCATGAAAAATTAGAAAGAACTGGAGAGATTCCTTTTGAAGCTGAAAAGAAATATATGGCAACTCTCCATAAAGGATTTACTTTCTATAAAGGTGCGCCTGAAATTATTCTCCATATGTGCACTAGTATCATCATTGACGGCAAGAAAAGACGTTTAATAGATAGAGACAAAGCAAAAATATTAAGCACTAATGAATTACTTGCACAAAGCGCTTTACGTGTTCTAGGTATGGCTATCAAACAAGATGAAGACATCTATTTCGTTGGTTTGATGGGTATGATTGATCCTCCAAAAGAAGGTGTAAGAGAAGCTATGGCATTATGCAAGCAAGCAGGCATTCGCGCTGTCATGATTACAGGAGATCATCCCTTAACTGCAGAAGCTATAGGTAAGCAAATTGGCTTTGAAGGACAAGTCATGAGCGGAGCAGAATTGGAAGCTGCAACTGAAGCAGATATGCAAGAATTAGTGAAAAAATATACGATGTTTGCACGTGCTTCTTCATCACATAAGGTCAAAATTTTGAAAGCCTTACAGGCAAATGGAGAGATTGTTGCGATGACTGGTGATGGGTTGAATGATGCACCTGCACTGAAGAATGCTGACATTGGTGTTGCCATGTCTTTGAAAGGAACTGATGTGAGTCGTGATGCTGCTGATATGATTTTGACCGATGATAATTTCTCTTCCATTGTTTCTGCAGTTGAGCAAGGAAGAGTGGTTTATGACAATATCAAGAAATTTGTAAATTATCTCTTAAGCGCAAATGCTGTTGAAGTTGGTGTTATTGTTGGTGCTTTACTCATAGGCATGCCCCTTCCTTTACTTCCTTTACAGATCTTATGGCTGAACTTAATGACTGACAGCTGGCCTGCATTGGCATTAGCAGTTGATGCTCCTAGTGGTGATGTGATGCAACGAAAACCTAGAAGTCCTAAAGAGCATATTATTACTGGACTCAAACAAAATATTGTTTATACTGCAATTATTGGGACTCTTTTAGTGTTGGGAGTCTTTATTATTGAATATGAAGCTGGTCAAGATCTAGCTGAAGTCAGGAGCATCGCGCTTACTACCTTAATTCTCTTCGAAATCTTACGTGCTTATAATTGCAAATCTTCCAAACCCTTTACTAACTTATTTTCTAATAAATGGTTACATCTAGCAGCACTGGTTTCCATAGGTATGCATATTGCCTTATTGTACACTCCCATGGGCGTTGCCTTTAAAGTAGTGCCTTTAACATTTTTTGACTGGATGCAAAGCATAGGCATGGCTTTAGGTTGCTTTGTTGTTTTAGAATTTTCTAAATTGTTTATCAAGAGCGATTATAAAGCATAAATTAGAGAAACAGAAAACTTATATACTGAAGTATATATATGAACTACTATGAAATTAAACTACTTCCTCAGCATTTTATGTATTCTTTTCTTTATCAGTATCTTTACAGTAACTGCTGACCCATTTACTACAACTATGGAAGAAGGTCAGGAAGAGAATTTTACTTTAGGATCATCGTTTTTTGATATAGAAGTCATGATTATAGAAGACTCAACTCCCGCTACTGTTACTTTTAGAATTAATACACAAATAACTCCGCAAATGATTGATAGTCAGTCGTTTGTTCTGCAAGATGGATCAAGAATATTTATCGATAATATAACTCTTAATGAGGGTGGAAAAGCT
>JAUXTV010000190.1 GCA_030679025.1 Candidatus Woesearchaeota archaeon | reverse complement strand
GTCTTCAAACTTTCCTGCAGATCCATAACCTAAGATAGGTGCTTTAGATTTGCTTGTTTCATAAAAATCAAGAATTTTATTAAAAATAGTTTTAATGCCTTCTTTTCCTTCAAAGGTTTGAATTTTCGGTTTGAAAGAGGAAGGTGTATCTTGCAGTTGCTTAAATGTCGGCAATGCTTGTTCGAGGATTTTCTTTTTCTCTTCTATTTTCTTGAGGAGTTCTGATGGATTGATAGCTTCAAATCTTTTTTTATTATTTTTTATAATAGTGCTTATGACACCTTTATTTTCTAGGCGGTTGAGGACTACGTAAGTTAATTCTCTTTGCAGGTGCACTTTCTGTGCAAGCTCACCAGCAGTTGTTTCTCCTAATTCCAGAAGCCCTACATAAACTCGTATTTCTTTTTGATCAAGTCCAAATGCAGATAATGCTTCCTGTATAATAGATTCCATTGTGGTGTAAAAATATTATTACACTATTTTATATACTTATCTATTGACTATTTTACATGACTGTCTTAACTCCAGAAACTCAACCATTTGCTAATAGGCGCATAGAAAGAGCTCTTAAAAATTGCCAAAATGCTGGATTTCAAGTACTTTATATGCCTCAGGTAGTAGATGATCGTATTAATGGAACAGCAGGATGGTATAGTGCTTGGGATCTTACAACAAAAGATCTACAGTTTAAATCAGGAGTTTATGTTACGCCTAGTATCGCTATAACAGGCAAAACTAGACAAGGTTCCAAAATAGTAGTCTATGCACATCTTCCAACATCCTTAGCAACACCGCAAGGTATTCAGAGAGCAAAACAAAAAGGGTTAGTTAATGGAGCAGCTCGTTTTTCACAAGCAAAACTCCAGTCCTTAGTAGACGCAGATGGAAAAACAGACGAACAAGGGAATCGTTTAATTTGGGTTAATGAGTATAAGCCTTCTAAACCTCTTGAAGAGTATGTTCCCATAGACAAAGCAATAACAGATCAAGAAATAATTTCTTTCTTGGGTGGAGAACAACGTGCAGCACGTTACTTATCAACTCATGCTCAAGAATTTGATGCTGAGAATATCTTTGTGCGTTATGCAAATGATTTCAGTAAAGAATCACCTTTGGCTCGTCTGCTCTTTGTAGGTCTCATTAATTATGGTCTTGGTGGTGGCAGTCTTGAGGGTTTCGGACAATTCCTAGGAAAATCTCAAGCAACATAATAGAAATTGCCTTAAAGTCATTATAATGTGCAAGAGCAAAATCTTCTCAATGAGCACCCAAAAGTTTATAAAATCTCAAGCCATAGTAATTTTATAGGGGAACGCGACCTGACGAATCCCGTGCTCGCTTTGCGATGATGCGGTTAGTAGGATAGACGGACGCTCTTACCCTATATTTATTTTTTCTAGAACTATACATTTCTTAACCTCTCAATATTTAACCAATTATCCAACACAAGGTTTATCTGATATTCTACAGTGCCAATCTTTAACTCACTTTCTTGCATAACTCTTATGTTTTTTCCATCAACAATTTTAACAAAACTCTGAAAATTCCTATATTGATTATCATCTACAGAAGCAAAAATGAGACAGTTTGGATGGATTTTGATAAATTCTCCAATATCAAGGAATATTTCCATATTCTGCTTTGTTTCTCTTACTTTATGCTGTATAAAATATTGCAAAAGATTTTCTCTTTTGAATGTTAGCTTGATATTTTTGATATATAATCTCTTGTCTCCTACTTTTCTATAATGTCTGAATTTTGTTATTTTAGGCAATATTTCCTTTACGTTATTTTGACTTATAATTATATAACCAATCAAGTCTTCTGAATAATCTATAAAAATATAATAGTCAAATTGTCTTGCTCCCATTCTTGAATCTAAGGGAAGATCTTTTATTTGTCTTGTCTAGAAAATATCGAAATTCTTTCGAACACTATGAAGCTTTTCCGCAAGTACACTCTTTATTTTCAGTAATTAGTTTATTTTTCGTATATTTTCCGGTATCTTCGCAAATATTTAGAAATTATTCTAAGGACTAATCTTTTATTTTTTCATACTCTTTTCAACATGCTTCTTGAAATTATTCAGAATAGCTTGCCAGCCTGATTTTTGCAGAGGTGGAGGATTAATCTTCTCTATTTCAAAGATTTCAATAATCTTAGTTCCATTAGGATGTTTGGCAAATTGGATGATCACATGTCTGCCGTCGTTAATGTCATATTCAATCAATGCAAATTGTTTCACCCGCGTATAAACTCCTGCAAAATCAAAACTAGCACTTCCATCTTTTGCTCTCATAGTTGTGTTAAAAGTTCCTCCAACACACACATCATTCTCAGCATCTGGAGCTTCCCAATCATCTGAGGCATGGCACCACTGAACAATATGACTCGGTACTGTCCAGCACTCCCAGACTTTTTCTATCGGAGCATGGATCACTTGTTCTACAGTAATAATTGTTTTCATAGCTTTCATGGTTGCACTCCCTTAAAATGCTCCCTCTTTGTTTGGAGAAGTATGTTGCAATGCTTGACCGCAATCCCACATCTCTACAATTTTTCCGTTTTTGAAGCGAAAGAGATGCACAGTGATCATGCCAGGTTCTCCAGCTTTGAGCGTCAGATGAGAATGCACAGCAACTAAATCACCATCATGCAGGACATGGATGATCTTCAACTGTTTTTTAGGATATTGAGTATGGTTCTCTTGCATAGCTTCCCGTAATGCTGAAAATCCTGCTGGAAAAAAAGTATTGTGATGTTTGCCTTTCATGTCTATATAGATTTGGTAAGCTTCATGGATTTTTCCAGAGGTAACAAGATGAAGGAATTGAACTGCTGCTTCTCGGGGAGATTCGGGCGTTGTCATAAAGAGGAAAAAGTAATGTAAACTTATAAAGATATCTAGTCTTCAAAGCTAAAGAATAATTTATATAGCGTGAGAAAGTGTTCAGTATAATGAAAAAGCAATCGCATCCGCGAAACCAAGTCTTGTGGATAGTAGTCATAGTCAGTCTAGTCTTATTCGCAACGATCTTGATCCAGCATGACAATCTGCGTCCATTAGACCTATCTGCAAATTTCTTCTTTCAGGAATGGGGGTTCCCTTATTATAACTTCTTCAATTTTATTTCTTTCTTAGGATCTATCTATTGGATTCCTTTGATGTTTGTATTATTTGTGGGTTTGTTATGGAAAAAGAAGAAGCATCGTGAAGCCATCATCTTGGCAGTTGCAGTAGTATCGAATTATATTATCGTGAATGTTATCAAACTAGTGACGAATTGGTCTCGCCCAACAGAAGTTCCTTTGTCTTTATCCGGAACATTTCCCTCTGCGCATGCTGCTACACCTTTTGTTCTGTACATCTTAGCGTATATCTTCCTGGTAAAAAAACACAGAGTCTTGCCTTTTATTGGTATCGTTCTGCTTGCAATAGTAATTGGCGTTTCGAGAATGGTTGTGAATGCTCATTGGTTGACTGATGTGTTAGCTGGTGTGTTATTGGCGATTGCTTGGATTAGCGGAACGTTGTTGTTCTCTAAGAAATAAACTTGTATTAATCTTTTTGTTGATGTCAACGAAATGGTAGGTGTCTACATTTTTCTTGTTTTGTAGTCACCTGGATGTTTTTCCCAGACTGGTTTTCTTCGACTATGGTAAGATTTCTGTTTTGATCGTACAAATTTTCCATCTTGTAAAGTGTATGCCTTTCCATCATCAAGAGCATCAATAACTTTTGCAAACTTGAGATGCATAGAGGCAAAGCTATCTGTACATTTATTGAGTTTGAGAGTTTGTTCTACGTTCTTAAAATCTCCAATCATATAAGCTAAGTCATACATATCTCGTGCTTCTTTCTCAGTAATAGATATGACTACTCTTCCTCTCTTTGGATCTTCAACAACGAGTTTAATGGTTGTCATTTTTTTATCGTTTTCTTGCTCTTCTTTAACTTCTTTAATTTGCCTTCATACTCTTTTAATTTTCTTTTGAGATATTCCATTGCAGTGCTAGAATAGCGTGGGGTGAAATCTCCTCTCCTGTTGAACTGCTCTAAACAGTAGTAGATCTCTTCAATTTCTGCATAATCGAGTTCATCATCTTCCCAGTTGCAGACCAATTTGTCTTCAGGATAAAAATGTTTGTGATAAGTTTCGTTCCAATGCCCACATTCAGCGCAATAGAGATGCAATCCAATTTCTTGTAATCTATATTGTGGCTCTCGTTGTTTATTAAATATCTTGATGTCCTTCCAACGTTCTTCTTCGACAATACCCCAGCTGATACCAACATAGAACAGAGGAGATTTACAATAGATGCACATAACAGGATTATCTTTCTGTGCTAGACTCCATCCTCTTCTGGACTCTATACTGTCTGCAGTTAGTACTGACTTGCTGATTCTTTCGACTTCTTTCATGTTTTGCAACGCTCCACAATATAAAAAATGTCAATAGCTGAGAAGAATAGTAGAGGTTCTTGATCCGTGACCTGTAATCCGTTAGCAGTAATCTTTGATACTTAATCCTTAAAGCATCAGTTGCCATTGGAAGGACTATCAATCCTGCGCATCGTTCATAAGCTATAATCGCAGAGCATAACTAACGAACGATGCGACTCCCATACTCTCTTCAACGCTATCGACACTTACCTATATGAAATAGATAAGCATACTATTCTACTAAAGTTACCCAGTTGGTCATTTGGATTCTATTGTCCAGTTGCACTTTCTCTCTTTCTAAGGTCATAATTTCATCCTCAATCTTGAGTTCATCTAGTTGCGCTACTTTCTTTTTGTCTTTGGAATCACTAAAATAACTTCTCCTTTCTTCAAAGAGTGTTGTTAAGTTAGCGATCTTTTTTCTAATATCATTTACTTTAATAATCGCTTCTGCTAGTGACAGAGTTTCTCCTTTGACTAAAGTGTGTAAATTTGTTTTTTGTATTCTTATTTTGAGCATTCTTATATAATCTGTCTTCTTATTGATTTCATCCGAAAGTTTTTTAGGATTAAAGGTTGCTTTTTTGCCTTCTTCTTTGTACAGATGTTCTTTTCTTAGATCTATCAATCTCGATAATCTGCTTTTTTCTTTTTTGAGAAGACTGAGTGCTTCGCCAAGATTCATGTTTCAAGACCTCATCAATAGTTAGCCATAACTGATTTAAATATCTGTGACGTCTGTTTTTGCGGGTGTATTCTCTTGTTCTTTTTCTTTGCCATCTAAATAAACAACCATAAGAGGACGCTGCTGTTCATCTGCAGCGAGATAACAGTAAAGCGTTTGGCCTTTCTTGAGACTGCTTCCAACCGCAACAAGTTTATTGATAGAAATACTAAACGTAGCTCTTTTCAGAGTAACTTTACTTTTCCAGCCAACATTTTGCAAGAAGAATTTCATTTCAGATAGTGAATTATTTTTTATTTATAAATTGTTGTATGGTCTTTGAGAAGTAAACAGATACTAGAGCAACTAAAAATTTAAAAAGCGTCGGAAAGTTTCCGGAAAATTCGGAAGATTTTCGGAAATACTTCAGATATATTCTTAAATGAACTATGATTACTTTTCATATGGAATTTGCATATCTCGATGAGAGTGGTGATTTAGGTGCAAGAGGTTCAAAGAAATTAGTATTATGTTTAGTATGCACAAGCGAAAGAAAGAAGATTAATAAAATAATTAGAAAAACTAAACAAAGATTATTAGAAAAAAAGAAAACTACGGATTGGCTTAATAGAAAGGCAGAAATAAAATTCTATTCTTTTCCAGATAAACCTCTCCTAATAAGAACACTAGAAGCATTAGCGAAGATTGATTTAAAGATATATTATCTTTGTTTCCATAAGAATAGTATTAATTTTGATAAAAAGCTAAAGCAAAACATTTTAGGACAACTATTCTGGCATATTTTTCAAAAACCAAGTAAGGAAAAACCAGAAAGTGTCATATCAGATCTAGATTTTCTTGGAAAGAAACCATCCTATTTTGCTCTTTTAGACTATAAACAAGGAGAAATAGAATTGCAAGGTACTGACGGAATCAAAAGAAAAGGAGTTCGTGATGAAGCAGTATTTACTGAAATAAAAAAAGAAGAGTATGAACAATTTAAACAAGATAAAGGTTCATTAGTTATAAAGATAGAACCAAAAAATTCTAGACTTACTGAGGAATTGCAGGCAGTTGATCTTATATGTGGTGCGATCTATCAATATTTTGAAAATAATAACTCTTTATATTTTAATATTATTAAAGAAAAAGCAAAAGGTATAGAATTACAGAAGAAATAAAAGTTACAACACCTTCTCTACTCGTCAAGCCCTACCACATAAGCAATAGGATCCTTTCAAAAAGGATTTTATATGTAACAGAATAAATGAGCAGAATATACTATATAAACTTTACGTTTTTTTGAAATCAACGAGACGATTTTTTATAATGACAGACAGTGTTTGCCGAATTAAAAAGTCAGACACTATCTGATTTTAGAAAAAGCATAGGGTAATGGCGTCCGTCTACTTTACTAACCGCATCATCGCAATGCGAGCACGGGGTTCATCAGGTCGCTTTCCCCTATACAGGTATTATGGCTTCAGATTTTATAAATCTTGTGTACAACACGTAGGATTTATCTTAGCATTGGAAAAATTGGCAGACACTGTCTCACCAATTACATTGGAAAAATTCCGAGACACTGTCGCAGAAATCACCATCTTTACAACTTTCTATAGCACATGTTCTAAGAATTTAATAAGCTCGTTTTATTCTGCCAGAAACTTTGCTATTTTTCCGCTTACTAAGTCCTTGATAAACTCTAATTCCATTGCTACTATTCTTTTTCCTATGCCGTCTCCTTTTCTTACATGTTCTATTAACTGTTGTTTATCAAAAGAGCCATAAACACCCAGAGCCATTTTTAGGTTAGAGGGTATATCTTCCAAACGAGAGATAATTATTTTCTTGATCTCTATCGGTATATCTTTGTTGTTTTTTTCAGTATTATTTGCAAGAATTTTTAGCATCTTCATCTGTACTTGCACTGCTTGTTTTCCAAACTTATCATCTTTTTGGATATGCTCTATAATCTTTCTGACGGTTATTTTATTATTGCTTAACATAACTCCTAGCAGAATCTCTCTTTCGGGATCTAGAGTATTTAATCTTGCCAAAGCTAGTCTCTTTTGTTCTTCATACAGTGCTTTTTTGAGGTTCATAGGAAAAGGGAAAATAAGGAAGTATTAATAGTTTTCTTTTAATTTTTTCGCAAGATTTACGAAACATCAGTCATCTAGCGAAAATATCTAGCTAAGTTTCAGAAGATATTCGTGTTTCCTGCAAGATATTCGCTTTTTTCTAGATAAACTATATGAAAACTGTGTTCTTCTCTTGTGCATGACTAACAAAAGTTCTGTAGCTTCAAAGCAACCATATATTCATTTGATTAGTGCTATAGGACATATTCTCGAAGAAGGCAGAAGAAAAGCACTACAGTTTGTCAATCGAATTTTAGTGAAAACTTATTGGGAGATTGGCAAGCAGATTGTGGAGTTTGAACAACAAGGAGGAGAGAAAGCAGAGTATGGGAGTAGACTCCTTGAACGATTGACACAGGATCTAAAAACAAAGTATGGAAGAGGATTTAACATAAGAAACCTTTATTTGATGAGGCAGTTTTACCTTAGTTATAAGAATTTGCAGACACTGTCTGCAGAATTGTCCTGGAGCCATTATATCGAGTTAATAGGGATAGAGGACGATCTTGCAAGGCGATTTTATGAAAAGCAATGTGTCCATGAAGGCTGGTCAGTCCGTGAGTTAAAAAGGCAAATCAATACAGCTTTATTCCATAGAATTGCCCTTAGCAAAGATAAAAAAGGTGTTCTGAATCTGGCTCAAAAAGGACAGCTTGTCGAAACAACTAAAGATATTCTTAAAGATCCCTATATTTTTGAATTTTTACAAATACCAGAAGGTTATCGCTGTTCTGAAAAGGAATTAGAACAAAAGATTATTAATAATCTCCAGATGTTTCTCCTCGAGTTAGGAAAAGGATTTACTTTTGTCGGAAGACAACATAGAATCACACTCGACAATATACATTTTTATGTTGATTTGGTATTTTATCACAGAATTTTAAAATGTTTTGTTTTGATTGATTTGAAACTTGGAAAGGTGACACATCAAGATATAGGGCAGATGAATATGTATCTCAGCTATTTCAAGAAAGAAGAATCTGGCCAAGACGATAATCATCCTATTGGTATCATTCTTGGCACTGAAAAAGACACCTTTAGTATAGAATATGCTCTTGGAGGCATTACTAATCAACTTTTTGTTTCCAAATATAAGCTTTATCTACCTGACAAGAAAGCATTACAGCAGCAATTACAAAATCTCCTGGAGCAGGAAAAATCATGAAAAACAAACACACCAATTCCCTAAACTATAACAAAATGGCAGACAGTGTCTGCCGAATTAAGGTGAATGGGCATGCATCAAAAAGTGAGACACTGTCTCACCAATTACATTGGAAAAATTACCAGACACTGTCTGGCAAATTAAACAGGAGGTATAAACTATGAACATCCACTCTTTGCATTTCTCATCCAAACCATCTTATAAGCTCATCAGATCAGGTGCAACTACTTTGGATACTGCAGAACTTTTAGCTATTCTTCTAGGCAGAGGAACAAAAGGGGAAAATGTTCTGGAATTGAGCCATAGGCTGCTGAAAAACTATAATCTGCATGGACTAGAAACATTAAGCTATAGACAACTCAAGACTATCTGTGGTGATCATGTCAAGCCGTTACAGATTTTAAGCTTTGTAGAACTCAGCAAGCGCTATAACAAATTGATCAACGGCGGCTATAAACAAAAGATTACTTCTGCTGAGGACGTCTTTAACCGGTTCAAAGATCGCTTAGGCCAAGAGAAGCAGGAGCATTTCATAGTACTCTATTTGGACAGCAAACACCAGATTCTCAAAGAAGAGACCATTTCGATAGGAACGTTAGACGCTTCCTTAGTCCATCCTAGGGAAGTGTTTAAGCGGGCGATTCAGGAGAGCGCTTATGGGATTATTTTGGTGCATAATCATCCTAGTGGAGATCCTATACATGATTGAATTGCCAAAAATTAAAATGGGAAAAAAGACCTATTACCTTGATCCAATACTAAAACAATTAAGAAACGTAGAGAACCCGCATGACTATATGGATATGAATGATGGATTTATAGTTGCTATTAAACTAAATAAGAAAATTAAGAGTTAGATTCTATCTTAGATTTAAAATACTCTTCTGTACTTTTATCCATAAAATATACATAAACTCCTTTATGAGCTCTAGAAAGCAAGACTCTATATACATTTTTTAAGTGTTGAGTGAATTTTTCTTTGTCTCGTTTAGCCATCGAGTCATAGGAATTTTCAAGTTTTCCGATCCACTCTTTTTTATTGCTATCATATACCAAATCCTTTCCAAAAATAACCCCTATATAATCAAATTCAAATCCCTGTGCTGTATAGACAGTGCCTACTTGTTCCATTCCGCTTTGATGAGTTGCCCATTTCCAAAATTCTTCTTTATTTTCCCACGGCATCTTGAAATCTCCTATAACAACATCATTAACTAGTGAGCCATCAGA
>JAUXTV010000187.1 GCA_030679025.1 Candidatus Woesearchaeota archaeon | reverse complement strand
TTTCTGAATTGTTGATGATAACATAATCATGTACTCCTTCAAAAACTCTACCACCATCTTTAATCTTTCTTATGTCCTCAAGTGTGTAATTCCACTCAACTACTTCATCAAAATCAAAGATTTTATCAGGAATTATTTCACTTTCTTCAATCGTCAAGTTACTAACATCTGCTTCTGGAGTAATGTTAAGTTCAGTAGGAACTGTTGGAATGGTGTTAACAGTCCATAAATCTATAATTTTTGTTTCTTTACTGCAATTATTTTCTTCTGTACAACAAGTTGCAATATCATCATCATTTTCACCAACATCATTTTCTGTTGTAATATAGGTACAATTTTTTTGCTCACTATCAGAACTTTCTGATTGGCATAGTATAGATTCTAGTAATGTTTCCAAGTTACAAATAATATTCCCCTTACATAAAATCAACCTTGCTGGCTGCTCACTATGACATGATGCTTGGAATGTAATCGGTTGATTCTCTTCTACAGGCCCATTATTAGTGATTTCACCCTCAATAATTATTTCTAGTATTGATTCCTCAATTGATGTTTCGTTTATACTAGGTTCGACTATTTGTTCTGATTGAATCAGTTCTGTTTCTTCAATTGGTTGCTCAATGATTTGCTCTGGCTCTGGAATTGGAGATTGTTGAATTCCTATTGCTTCTGCAAATCCAAAGGACCCTTGTACTAGATTAAAGCTATATTCTTGATTTTTTTCAATGGGTTTAATCATCTCCCAAGAACCAACACAAGTACTTAATTCAAAATCCCAGAATTTACACATATAGAATGATGTTCCTTGTGCTGTAGCATAGAGTGTTGCTTCAACAAATGAAACTTCTTCAAGATTTAGGCCGTATACTTTAGCGAATTCAATACCTTCTGGAGGAATTATAGCACGCGTTATCTGACTTAATCCTATATTACTTCCTTTTAATAAAGTAAATTGTAATTTTGTAATTGACTGATCTACGAACGAAAGAGTCAACTTAGTGTTTTGTTCTTCAAATGTTGCTGGAACCACATTAAGACTATCATCTTTTACTATTGGGAGTGATGTAGTGACTTCCCATTTTTCAACTGCAATAGCATTTTCTGCACAATTTCCCTGATCGTCACAACAGGTTGCAATATCTTGCTCATGCACTCCTATATCATCTTCTATACTCTTGTAGGAACAAGATTTTTCCTCTTCGTTTGTTTTTTGTGAGATACAGAGAAGACTTGTAGGCAATGTTCCTATATTACATGAACCTGCAGAACTTCTACAGACTATCAATCGAGTGTCTTTACCTGTGCAAGATCCAGTAAACACTAGTTCATTGTCCACACTTGTTGGACCATTATTTTTTACTGTATCTAATATTTGAATACTACTGTCTGACACTATAGCTGGAGTGATTATTTCTTCTCCCCCGCTCATTTCAATAAGCAAAGTCATGACTAGCAAACAGAAAAATACTTGTATCCAACTCCTTCTTAGGTTATTCATTGCTCATAAACTGCACTTTCATAGTATATGAAGATCTGTCCAATCTTTGCCAATCTTTTCCAGTCCATAATGCAGTTCTTCTTTCTCCCCCTATCCTATATGCAATTGTGAAATAAGTTTGATCTTTTGTTCCCTCTGTTTCTGAAGCACATGCCCAATAAACTCCTTTTTGTCGAGCAAGGTCAGTTATAGTACAGGACTTCCAGACTTCCTTATAGTCTTCCACCTCACAACTCTTAATTACCTCTCCGGGTTCATTGCCTTTGTCTGTCCGCAAGAGGTATTCTAAATCTCCCCCTTCAGAAGCACGAGTCACTTTACCAATTATTTTTGTGGCTGTAAATTCTTCCTCAGAAGTAACTTGTAGACATCTTTCATAAAGACTATCTCCTTTTATTTCTGACCAACGTATTCCTTCTGTTGAAAATCCATCTTCGTAGACTATTCTTCCTTCCCCTTCATTGAGCACGAAGAACCCTGTAAGATTATTGTCTGTCAAAGTTAAGAATGTAAAGAATATAATTAAGACCACTCCAACAATTCCAATCTTAGACCACATATTGCCTTTTGTTTCTTCAGAAGATTCTTCTTCATTGCTCTTCTTAGTGTAATACATTAAGGCTTCATTGCATTTCTTGAGATGTGCATCATAAATTCCTTGCCATTCTTTTGCTCCTTTTCCTTGGAGGAATTCCTGCACAGATCTACTATAAGTGTTTATATCTATAATTCCAGCCTTTAGTTGCTGCTGCCATTGCTTCAGAGTGTTTTGTAATATTTCTTTATTTTTCTTAGTAAGAGCAATCTGTCTCATCAACTCCTGCTGCATTCGCTTATAGTTTTCTGACTGGTCAATCATAGCCTTGCCTGCTTCCTTTTTGCACGTTGGTACATAGTCCAGATAGTGCGATCATTACGTTCTGTTAACACTGCGATTTGATGGTAAGTTAGCTTGAGTTCTTCCTTCGCATACATTACTAAATTTTCTAGGATGCTTAGTTTAGTTTCAAAAATAGAAACTGGAAAAAAATATCTTGAAGTTTTATCTGTGAATGGTGTTGAGAACTTTTTCTTGGCGTTAGCATAAGTATGCCATATATTTCTTTCATTACGATTCAGTAAATTTCCTATTTGATGAAAAGAAAGATGTAATTCCTCTTTCAAATATTTTGTAATTGCTTCAAGAATGGTTAATTTTTTTGTAAATATGGAAAATGGAATAAGAAGGTCTTTTTCATCGAGCAGATGCACTAAATCTCTTGTTGTCAGCGTGTATTTTTTCTGAAGAAGATGGAGGAGTTCCTTGATTCTTTCAATAGTTACTTGCTCTTCATGTTGGATTTTCTCAAGAAAACGTCCTCCTCTTACAGACTTCTCTTTTTTCAGGGGTGGGTTTCTGCTTTGCTTTTCCATCTAACAATTTTAGACTACTTCTTCTCCTTTATAAATATACTGTATAAATACGTATTTTGTAGGTATTTTTAGTTATTTCTACTGCTTTTTTAAGTTATTTTACATTTATAGTAAGTATTCTTTACTATTCTTCTTTTATTTTTAAGTATTCTTACGTATATGATAAGTATTTCATATATTTTTTACTCTTATATTCAGTATTTTTACATTTATAGTAAGTATTTAAATATCGTAATTATTATATAGTTCCTCTCTTTCTTCAGAAGATGTTTCGAGAACTTTTCTATGTGGGTATGGGTTTGATTCTTTTTGCAGGGATTATCTTTTTATTTCGCACCTTTGACACTTCTCCAGGAAGCAGCTTGACTGGTTTTGCTGTCCGCGAAGGCCAACAAACAACACCTCTTACAGAAAAGACTATAGTTGGACAACCGCAGATGGTTCAACAGAATATTACTGACAATACACCTACAGTACAAGAAAGTCAAAGTGGTGGCGCTAGTGCACAATTTCAAGTTGCTGTTCAAGTTGTGGGCTAATTATTTAGCCATTATTTTTTTCAAGCCGAACATATATTTCTGCAAGACTGTTGGAATCTTGATGGAGCCATCTTTTTGTTGATAGTTTTCTAGAATTGCAACCATGGCTCTTGATGTGGCAACCATAGTATTGTTGAGAATGTGTACATTTTGTTTTTCATTCTTCTTTGTAGTGTACTTAATATTAAGT
>JAUXTV010000184.1 GCA_030679025.1 Candidatus Woesearchaeota archaeon | reverse complement strand
TATTTTATCTAGAATGAACTTCTTTTTAAAGGTGCCTTTTTCCTGAGCTTTCTTCTGTCTTATTTTTTCTAGATCTTCCTTGGAGAGGTTCTGGAGTTCAGCAAGGGCATCAATTACCTCTAGCATGTCTGCAAGTTCTTCAGGATCTTCACTGAGCAAATATTCTTGTAGTTCTTCTTGGAGTTTTTCTTTGAGCTTTACTTTATATTCTTCTGCATTTGCTATATGCACTGGGATTGTTTTTTCTTCTTTGGTTATTTTTTCTCCGATTTTGTCTCGTATAAGCTTTGATCTTTTTTCCATATAAATTCTTTATTTGCCTTCTTTAAAAAGCTTCTGTGGAAAATTATTTAATTATCAAGATTTAGGAACCTTCATTAGGCATTTGTCCTTTCGCAACTAAGTTGAGAGAAGGTATATGTGCACTAGCTGTAAAAACATAAGTTATAGCTTCTCCAACAGAAGTAGGTGGAGCATAAGTTTGATGTTGTCTATATTGACCTTTATATTCGTCTGAAACAACCATAATAGCTTCTTGAACTATAGGATTATCATACATACCTGTGTCTATTCCTCCTGGGCGAATTGTTGTAACAAAAATATTATGTTTATACAAAGCCAACATTGCAGCATTTGCGTATCTGTCAATCGCTCCCTTCGCAGCACAGTGAGTTCCACCATAAGAATAACCTCTGATGGCACTCATAGAACTTACTATTGCTATTCTAGATTCTTTTTGTTTTCTAAATCTTGGCAATAATTCTCTCATCATCAAATGAGTAGCTCTTAAAACTATTTGAGATTCCTGCTCTAATAATTCTAAAGGGATTTCTTCTAATGGTAAATATGGGTTGTCATCTTTTAACTTATAACTTCCTGCACCTAGACCGACAGATTGTACCCAGTATAATGGTTTATCATTTGGAAGACCTTTCACAAATGTTCTAACTTCTTCCTCCTCTAATAAATTGAGAGCTGTAAATTCTGTAGTTGCTTTTCCTACTATGGTATCTATACTTTGTTTTAGATTTTTTAATTTTTCTGGAGAGGTTGAGATCATATGAACTGTTGCACCATTTTTTGCGAGGACACAGGCAATAGCAGAACCAATATTTAATTTCATTTCCTTCTCATCAACTATGATACTGTCATGACTTGGTTCTCCAGAAACTATATCTTGAAAAATATGTGCTGCTGGTCTGTATCCACACCCAGTTACTAGTATTCTTTTTCCTTCTAATCTCTTTGATCCAACAATACTTTCTAGCCTATTCATTTTAACCACTTAAGAATAGTAGTCAGAATTGCGTTAATTAGTTTTACCCGATAATTATCGGTATTTTAAGTAATAAGAAATAAGCTTATTTTCGGCTTTACGCAAGTGTTCTTGAAAAGTTGTATAAGATCTCTTGATTCCTTTAGCTAATTCTGGAAGTGTAAGCCTTCTGGGGTAATTATAGTACCCTCTTTCAAAAGCTAGCTTTAATGCTTCAAATTGTTTTTTTGTAAATAAGGGTGTAAATTCAAGGCTGGTTATGCTTTTTACTTTTTCTTGTTTTATGGAAAATAATTCTCCCTGATAATGCTTAACTGCAGCACTAATTAACTTATTTAGTTCATTTCTATCTAAACATCCAACTTCCCAATATTCCCACCCATCCTTTGCGACTTTAACAGGTTTAATGATTATATATTGTGGGTTATAAAACACCTTTATTTCGTGTTGTATCTCTCTAGAAGATAGATGTTGAGCATGTATAAGTATAAACTCATGAGCTATCTCTACTTTCTTAACTCTTTTATCCTTTTTTAACTCAACTAAAAACTTCTGTTTATCCTCTTCTGAACCGGAGATAATACCACCTACGATCAGATTTATCTTTCCATGTTTTTCATAATGAGTATGGGGTTTAGCAAGAAAATCTATTTTATACTTTTTACAAAGAGGACTATAAATGTCTTCTTCATCTCTTAATCTAAAACGAGCTATCCACATACCCTATAATTGTCGGTATTGCTATAAAAAACTTTCTTATTATGATAATGACTGCTCTGTTTACTATTGCTACTTTCTGTCCAAATCTTTAAATATAACTTTCCCCTTACTACGTGCATGCCTTTGCAAGACTTACAACTGAAAGATCCTTTGCAACCTGCTGGCTATTTAGATGTTCTTTATTATTACGCGCGAGTTGCTCCTTTGTTGAGAACATTTTTGAAAGGAAAATCCTTAGCTACTAAGATTCACTTACCTAAAGGCAATATTCCCTTTTTCTTACGAAGAGCAACTACTGATGGATTATTAAAAATTGATGATTTACTTACTGATGTTGATTTGAACTTACTTAAATTACGCATTAATGCTTTAGCAGATGTTCGAGGACAATTGACAGAGAAACAACAACGCATCTGGAGTTATTTTGTTCCCAGAAAATTCATTGACTTTTTTTATGCAACTAATGGAGAAAGTGCAGGAGCTTCTTTAGAAAGATTATTTTTTGACATTGACAGAAAAGGCGTTGATCCAGATATTGCACAACAAGTTACCTCTGCATTACTCGATGTGATTGCTCATGACACTCAATTTCGAGATATAGTTGGATCGTTCAAGTTTTATGTTCAATGGACTGGTGCTAGTTTTCATGTGTATTTGCTCTTGAATAAAACTCTTCCGGCTTCTTTTTATGAACGTTTTATAAGTTATAGCAAAACTGATCCCTTGCGTAGTTTTACAGGAAGATGGGCAGCACATCTAGCGAAAGAAGTGTACCCTAAAACTCAAGCTGGACATGAGAAAAAAGAAGGATGGATAACGGTAGATCCCAGCCAAAGCCCCTCTGGAAAATTAGCAAGATGTCCCTTTTCCTTACATGTTAACAGTCCTGGGGGATTTGATGGAATAGCCCTTCCTGTGGATATTAAGAGGCTCTCTGACAAAACCCTTATAAAGGATCTCCAGAGTTTTACTCCTAAGAAAGTACTGGATAACTTAGACCACTTTAAACAATTCCTGCCATGAAAGACGTCATCCTTACGATGGAAAAATTAAGCCTCAGCCAGTTTGATCCCAAACAAGGAACTGGCATTTTTAAGATTCATTTTCGCAAAGATAACGAACAGCAAACTTTTGAAAAACAATATGCTTTATCACAACCAGAACCTATTGTCGCAGATATCTTGAAAGAAATAAAACATCGCGGCAAAATGGAAATTCAAGATTATGATGACTTGATCGGCAGCATTTTTGTAGTTCGTCTCTTGGATGAAGACAATGTTGATGAAAAACTTTTTCATTTCATTGCCCGCCTTTGTGAAAAAATAAAAATCATGAAACACATGAAAAGCCATGGAGAATACATGAAACTGTATGATGAAATTAAAATCAAGGAGTTACGCTTAACATGAAACCAGCATTACTTTCTTCTCGAGATCTTGGATTTACAGTGGGAGCTGCGCTTACACAACTTCAACACCTTCAATTACCAGGTGAGCAAGCAGCAGCATTCTTAACAAAACAACTTCCTATGTTCCGAGTGCGTCTTAATCCGTCTTCTCCCCAAAAATTTGTTGAAGGCGCTTATGCTTCACTCTCTCTACGTTATATTTATCGTTACCTCAACCACGATAGTATGCAAGCTCGTACTGTTGATGTTACTGTTTATCTGCGACATCATCCTAAATCTATATCTTATTCTTTAGGTGCATAAACTATGTTAGTGTTAGGCATTGAATCTACAGCTCATACTTTTGGAGCGGCAGTTCTTAATCAGAAAGGAGAAATCTTAAGCGATGTACGAGATGTTTTCACTACAGTAGAAGGCGGCATGATTCCCAAACTAGTTGCCAGACATCATGAACAAATTGCTGATACTGTTATTAAAAAAGCATTAGCAGATGCTAAGGTAAATCATATTGATCTAGTTGTTTATTCCCGTGGACCTGGCATGAGTCCTTGCTTAC
>JAUXTV010000182.1 GCA_030679025.1 Candidatus Woesearchaeota archaeon | reverse complement strand
TTGCTACTGTGACTATGCCCAGTATACTTTTCTTTTTTATTTCTTCATACTGCTTTGTAAATAATGATCTCAAGAATAACAACACGACGATTCCTACTAATGTTACGCCTATAAATCTAGTGAGGATAGCTGCTCCTATAGCTATGCCCGCAAATATGTTGTATTTTATTGTTTTTTCCTGCTGCGCTTTGTAGATTAAATATAACGCAGTTAAGAAGATTGGATAAAATAGATTTTCAGCCATGATATAAGAAGTGAAAGCGAAAGTTGGAGGGAGGACCGCTATTAAAGTAGCTATATTAGCACTTTCTCTTGTGGAGACGAATTCTTTAGCAAAGAGGTAAGCGGGAATAATGATCAGTGTCGCAAGCAACGCATTGATAATTTTTATTATCAGATAGACGTTGTTCATGTCCTGAAAGAGGTATGCGGTGGAGAGTATTAGCGGATACAAAGGCATGTACTGGTTGGCAGGTATTTCATGTATAGTATAAGAGAAAGATGCAGCAATGCTTCTGGCTGTCTTGGCATAAATATATTCGTCATTATAGACTGTAGGCGTTACTATGAAAAATGATCCTATAATTTTTAGCCCTACTAATATAAGATAAATAAGAGCTAACTTTCTGGCGGCATTCATACTGTTAAAACCCTTCTTTTGCTTTAAAAAGGTTATCTTAAGCCTTATAACAGGTTTCTTCGTTTTAGCCAGCCTACTAGAGAAATAGCACGCGCATCTACGTGATTGCGCTTGAACAAATTGATAAAATCCATCAAGATATGAAGTATCATTCCTTGCAAGACCCAAAATGCGGTTTCCCAGATGAGTCCTACAATTGCAGTTACTACGAATATTTCTACAGTATGCGCTATGTGTAAAATGTCTCGCTCATAATCAGGAGTCATGCCATGGTTTCTATGCCACCAATAAGATTTCTTCAGACTGAAGGATTTGAACCGCATTATAGAAAAGAGATAGTGATCACTATCTATCAAAACACCTCCAATGATTACCCAGAGACTCATAATTCCTATGAATGGATAGAGAACTAACGCAACTATACCTGAGGCTATGATATGAGTAGTGACTAGCATCTTTTTTCGCACGACCAGCACCTTAAAAAAGCATCGCTTCTTTTGTTTTAGTGCGCCGCGATCGCATAACCTGGTATTGCACCGGAAAATATCTTCAGATGTTTGGTGACTCTCGAAAACCGGGCCTGCGAAGGCTTCGAGGTTCAAATCCTCGTCGCGGCGTTTACTACTTTTTTCCCAATACTTTCAAATCAATCTAAAGACATGCTAGTCTAGATTATAACTATATTGGCGAATGCTGAACGAGATCTCAGCTTCTCAACCCGCCCCGAAAAGATTAATAAGGGAGAATGTATCTTATTTTTATGCCTGGGGAGATGGTTCAACTTGATAAGGGAATAATTTCTATTTTAGCAGTTTTACGTTGTGTTAAAGAGAAGTATGGTACAAATCCTTATAGAACACAAATCGCTAAGCTTCTCTATTTAGCCAAATTACAAAGCGCAGATGTTGGTTATGATTTTAAAGACGATAATCATGGTCCATATGACAGAAAAATAGAATTCGATTTAAACTACGCCTCAACTATTGGTTTAATAGAGAAAACAGAAATTGATAAAGAAACTGTAAATAAAAGTACCAAATACTCTTATGAAATAAAAGAAATTGGAGAAGAAGAATTACAAAAAGTAGAAAAAACTAAAGAGTTTAAACAAGTCATTGAAAAAATAAGAATAGTTTGTGATAAATATGGCAAACTTAGCACTACAGCTCTTCTTGATGTTGTGTATAAGGATTTCTATAAAGATCCAAAAGAACTTCAAAATGACATTCTTGATATGCAAAAAAACTTAAAAAAGCTATTTATTATTCTCGACGATAGATATAAAAAAAGCCTATCGCAAAAGATTGATACTCTTCTCCTAAAAATTGAATATTCACAGTATCTTCTAAAAAACATAGATAAGATTAAATCAAAAACAAACAAAAATATCATAGTTCATCATATAAAAGGTTTATTTAATGACATTTCTATTTATTTGGACAAAATAGAAGAACTAGAATCTATAGGCGATGTGGAAGGTATATTTGTAGATTTAAATGATATTGCCAAAAAAAATGAGCTCTTCACTTATGATGATCCTTCTGCCGATATCATAGAATTTTTAGATGAAGATGAAATACGATGTCTGAAGGAAAGAACAATAGAAGTTTAGTTATCGATACAAATGCGCTCTCTTATCAGTTAGCGGCTTGGATCGAAATGCGTCTTGACGGGAAAATAAGAATATCAAAAGATTCTCGTGTCAAAAAAGCTCATGAAATAATCTCCAAATATACTGAAAAGTTTATAACGCCAACTATAAAATTAGAATTTTTTGATGGAGATAGAGTAAAACAGAATATACTAGAAGATCTTAGAAACTTATTTGGAATAAGAAGCCGTCTCTTCTTTAATTTGCTCGATAAACCATTGTCAAAATTAAAAGAGAGGATCAAAGAACTAAATGTTACTTGTATTAAAAGTGATATAGACTCCATTGAAATTTTCTACTCTAACGTCATATCAACACTAACTCAAGAAGATATTACAGATTGGAAAAGAGGGTATGGTGAGAATAAGCCACTCATGCCAGAACACAATGACAGGACAATTATAGCCGAATGTAAAAAAGCTTCTCAAAAAATTAGTATTATCTCTAATGATAGAGCATTTACATTTCCTAAATATAAAACAGCATTGGAAAAAGAACATGATTTATTCATAGAAGAGTTGTAAACCTAAAAACACCAGTTTTTACACTGATATAGCATTGACTTAGCTACGGACAAACAAAGCAATACTGTAAAAAGGCGACCTATAAACCTCATGAATAGTGATATAGAAAGTGTATCGCTTTAGAGAGGTTTAATTTCTTAAGGTTTTGCTACTTGCCACATAGTTTCAAAAAATTGTCTAAAAGACTCGGCTATTGCAGAACTTTTGATAACGACCTGAATAGGATTGTCTCCATAGTTCATGATTAACACTTTTTCTTTTGAAATAGCAACTGATGAAGGAGTTATATGGTCTATAAATTTTATATTTGACAGTTTGAATTTTTTATATACTCGCTTAACTTCGTAAAATCTTTTATTATAAATAAGCCTTGTCTTGATTCCCTTTGTTTCATTATACATGTGAGTTTTCTTAATGGAACTAATGTATTTTTTATCCAAAGAACCTTGGCCACCCAAGACTACATATTCATCTCCTCTGTGAAGTCCCCTCATAAATTCATTTATTGCTGTCTGAAACCCACGAATACCTTGATACATGTTTGTTTCCTGTGTTTCTTGCAGATGCATCTTTTCTTCTAATTGAGGTATCATCTCTTTAAGTTGTTCTGTATCTTGTTGCAAATACTTCATCTTCTCTTCCATATAATCTAAGAGTCTGTGAGGTGAAGCAACTTGAAAATGTTTAACATTATTTTTTATTATGTGCGATACCAATCCTTTTTGTTCTAAACGCTCAAGAATAACGTAGATTTTTGAACCAGTAATATGACTTTTATCTATGATAGGGCCTGTGGAACTACTACCCAGTTCAAGGAGTGCTAAGTAAACTCTTATTTCTCCTTCTGTTAATCCTATTTTTTTTAATATTGTAGTGTTCATCTTTCTTATTAGAGTTGTTTGCTATTTAAATGTTCTTATTGCTCCGTCTCTAGGGGGAGATAATGCTTATATATTATTTATCATATGTTACTACTATTAAGTTATGCTTAGGAGGCACATACAATGGAAATACCTGAAGAA
>JAUXTV010000177.1 GCA_030679025.1 Candidatus Woesearchaeota archaeon | reverse complement strand
CTTTCTCATGCAATTGCAAAGGCACAGGAAAAGCATTGAACAATTCAAATAAAGGCAAGTAGCCTAAAAAGCTGGGGTTGGGAATGATCACTTGTTCAGAGACGTCGCAGGTGCAAGCTGTCGCCAATAAAAGTGCTTCTTGGCTGCCACAGGTCACAATAACATTGTCAGGATGTGCACTAATGCCATTTTCTTTTTTCAGTTTCTTGACAATCGCTTCTTTCAATTCTTTTCTGCCGCCTGGAGCACTGTAATGATTGCATTTGTCTGCGAATTGTTTGGTAAAATCAACAACAGGCTGTGGAGCAGGCATGTCTGGCTCGCCAGGTCCAAGTGAAATCACGCTTTTGTCTTCTGCAGCAGTTTTAATCAACTTAGAAATGACTGCCTCAGGTAACTGCACCTCTCTTTCAGATATATGAACCATAGAAAAAAGAAGAAGAAAGTAGTTTATAATAGCTGTGCTGTAATGCAAGAGTGAAAAAATTAATGAAACACTGGTCGCATTTGATTTGTAGCATGAAGGTCGCGCATTAAAGTTAACAAACCAGGGTCATGTTTTGCTACAGAATCACGACTATGAAGACCTTCAGAGGCAGCAGTTAAAGGAATATCTTCAGCAGCAAGATAAGCTTTTTTAGGTATGTTATAATGATCTACAAGGAGTTGAATACCTGGATGAGTACTTGGAAGATGAGTGCGTTCTTCTGGTTCCATGTCTTCTATAAGATCTATGAGGTGTATATCACTAATAGTTGGAACAATTCTTCCCTGAACAACTCTTCCTATTTCTTGTCCTTGGTATTTAATCGCTTGATTTAATGTGTCTGTAGTTTGTGTCATCTCCATTCCCCCTAAACTTGTTAAAACTATTAAAAAAATATTAAAGAGAGCTATTATATAAAGACTGCTATGTTAATAATTCAAGAACTTTGGTAAAGATTAAATGAAAATATTTTTCCTAAACCTCTCGAATTGATATTTAAGAAGAATTTTCTTTTCCTCGATGCCAGCCTAGATGTTCTGAAAATTTAGTATTGATATGATAGGAATAACCTAAGTTTGCGACTAATAATCCTATGACTAATTCTTCAAAACCAAGACTTCCTCCTAAAAGTTTTCTTGCTAATTCAAAGATTAAGTAGAGAAGAAAGAGAAGAAAGATCCAATAAAGTAGTCGTTGAAGAGAAATCATTGGAAAACCCTCATAAAAAACCAGATAAGTAATAAGACCATTAAAATAATGATAATAACATCGATGAGCTCTAGTTGTGTTTTCATAGAAAGGAGAAGGAAAGAAAGTTTATATAGATTGTGGTAAAAAATCCGGAAAAAAGAAAGAAAAAACCGAAAAGTTTATGTCAATAGTTCAATAACTTTTGTAAAAATTAAATGAAAATATTTCTCTTGAAAGTCTCTTGTTGGTTTGGTATAATGATCTAAGTAATAATCTATAAAAGGACCGCATTTACGTAGAGTATCCTGCATGTTTAAGTTGTAACATTTCGCAAGATATTTCAATAATTCTTTTGCATGTCGTTCTTTATATTTTTTGAAAGGTAAGATCATGGATAAAAGTGCAAATTCAAAAGCAAAAACAATCACTAGCACTTGAGGATCTTTCTGTACTTCCTTTTTGAGCTTGTCATAAAATACTGGTCGTGGGCAAGTCTTCTTCAAAGAGAATTCACATTCGTAGTAGTGTAACAGCTCATGACTAAAACCGCGCTTAATGACTGCACCATTGGTATACAGATCTTTTAACAATAAGAGAGCATTTTGTCCAATAGCATCAAGCATAGGCAATAAATGTTTCTGATGTAAATTAGTTAAGAGTTGGGTATACAAAGAAAAAACTTTGCGATAAGACTGTTGTAACAGTTTATAGTTTCCCTTGCGCATCTGTTCTAAATGGATAATCTCATGAATTAATAATCCCGTTAATGCTTGTTGATCTTTTAAGAGATACTTGTTAGTTCCAGTAAGTGTAAGAACAATCAATCTTTGTTTATTGTGCTGGTAAGAAAAAGAAACCTTGTCGACTCTGCAAATATTTTTGAAAGAAGCTTTTTCTGAAGGCGGTAGACGTTGAATAATTGTCTTGCAATTTGCTTTGTCATCTAAAATATACAAATGGACGTCTCTAGGAACAACTAAAACATGTTGAATGTGTTTCAAAACGCGTAAAAAATAAAGCTGGTCAAAGTCCCCTAACAAAGTGAGATGCATAAGGAAAAAAAGACAGAGAGAACTATTTAAAAGTTACTGGAGGATCATTGCGGCCAGGAACAAAATGATGTTCCACACAGCGTGCTTCATAACGTCGTTCACCTGAAGGATCTTTGCCACCGACATGCATTAAAGGATCTAAATAAGGAGCTGGAGTACCATCAAGTTTCAGACGTTGGGTGCAGGTAGCATCATTTCCACAGAGAAGGTTAGTCTCAGGTAAGCGGTAAGCACAAAAAGCAGTAAGCGGTTCTGCTTGAGCATGACCTATAAGTTCACCCATATTTCGTTCTGAGTTGCGAAAACGAAAAAGTTCTCCGCGAAAATCTGTGTTTAATCCGCTGGCAATAATGTGAAGAGGGGTATGTCTAAGAGTATACACGCACCAGTCAATAATAGTGTCGTCTAAGAATTGGACTTCATCTATGCCTATAACTCGAAGATTGGCATGTAATGTAGTATAATGTGCAATTTCCGCAGTAGAAGAGACAAGAACACAAGGGGTTGTAGTACCATTATGGGAAACAATTTCAGTCCCAGTTCCAAAACGATTGTCTATAGCTGGCTTGAAAAGCTGAACAGTCGGATGTTGTTCTGTATGGCTGAAACGAAAACGTTCACGATGGATTCTATCACGTAATTTTTCTGTTTTGCCTGAAAACATGCATCCCACATAC
>JAUXTV010000155.1 GCA_030679025.1 Candidatus Woesearchaeota archaeon | reverse complement strand
GTCTTGAAAAGGAAAACAGGGAGTGCGGTACGCGCAATAACTGTGCGTATGCAAAATAAGGAAGTGAGCTTCAAGATACTTGCATGCTCTGCATTGCGCAGAGCAATGAGTTCCCTGTTCAGGGAACTTTTCTACAGAGCCTATGAGGCACAATGTTTTTAAATATACATTAAGACTTGCAAGAATATGACCCTTCCAGTAACAGGTATCGGGTCAGTGCCTTTCACTACAATAATAGAGGCAATCCAGTTTAGTGAACAGCACCCTATTCCCTTCTTGCCAGAATTAACTAGATTTGAGGATGAAAAGATGCTGGCTTATATAGAATCACCTGGTCATTTGCGTGCTCTTGAGGCTTTTCAGAGGAGATCATATGAGCGTGTAAAGATACAATCTCTTGGTCCGGTGACAACAGTAGTTTGTACACAATATCCTGGAGGTGCAAAGTATACGCCAGACCAAGCTGTGCGTCAAGTGCAAAGACATTTAGGAAAGATTCTCGAGGGGTTAGTTGCTGACGAAGTAATAGTATTCTTAGATGAGCCTGCTCTAGCTGCAGAAGTAAATCTGCCGGCAGAGGAATTATGGTCGCAAGTGTTTAGGTATATTCGCGATCCAAAAATAAAGCTAGGAGTGCATAATTGTGGTCAAGGTGCTTTTGACAGGATGTTCAATGCCGATATAGAAATAGTGAGTGTTGATGCAAACAGATATGGAAGACAAATAAGGCCCTTTCTGGAAAGAAGAGGGGGAAAAAGAATTGCCTGGGGTATAAAAAGCATCGAGGATGTCCTGGAATTCAAGCCTGGAGATTTGATAACAGCTCCGTGTGGGTTAACTTTTAAAGAAATAGGACCCCTGGGAAAGTCAGTTTTCTATACTGTTCCTGAGTGTGAAGCTATCTATAGTAACTTAATGGACATTGCCAGAAAATTGACGGCAAAACCTTAATAAACTATAAGAAGTGCCTAAGACTATGCATAAAAGAGGAGTATTGAGTATTCTATTTGGACTTTTTCTACTATTCTTGCCCTCAACTCTGGCGCAAATTACAGTTTCTGGTCCAGAACAAACGCTAGTCAATTTCGGTGATGCAATAACGCTCACAGGTTCTATTGTGCAAGCTACTGATATGAATGGATTTTTAAAATTTGAGTTAAGCTGTGGGGAAACTGATCTCTTAGCAACAAAATCTTTAAATCTGCGAACTAATACAGTAAAAGAATTTACAGAAACTTTAACAATTCCTCAAACCTTGACTGGATCTTGTACTGTGCATACTTTCTTTGAAGAAAATGGGAATACTGTAGATGAAGCACAGTCAAATATTTTCACAGTTAGTAATGCTCTCAATGCTCCCATCATCATGAATAAAGAATCTGTGCAATTAGGAGACAGTGTCAGTCTTTCTGGAACAATTACTAAGATGAATGGTGATGTTATTGAAGGTATTGGAAAGATTGCATTCAAGCAAGGAAAAAATGTTGTAGTGCAAGACACAGTTAGAATTACTAAAGGAAAGTTCTCTTATACTTATGAAACAGAAGATAATCCTTCAGGAACTTATGAAGTGCAAGTGGAAGTTACAGATGTCAATAATAATAAACAAATAGTTGCTTTTCCTAACTTTGTCATTCTTGGAAATGTTGGTTTGACTATCACTTTGAATAAAAATGAATTCTTGCCAGGAGAAAAAGTAAAGATCGATGGCACTGCAAGAACTGGCGATTCTAGAATAACTAAAGGAACTGCTTATATCACCCTTGACGGACAACGGGAAGAAACAACTATTCTTTTAGGCCTCTTGAAGCATACTATAAACTTGCCAACCAATATCAAAACTGGCGAGCACACCATAACTGTAGATGTTGAAGACACGCACGGCAATAAAGAAACACAGCAATTTATCATTTTTATTACTGCAGTGCCAACACGTTTGGAAGTACTGACAAATCAAGAAGTATTCATGCCTGAGCAGCAAGTAGCTCTTACACCGGCCTTATATGATCAAGGAAATGATGTTATTGCAACAGCTATAGAAATAAATGTGCTTGATGCAGAAAGAGATATTGTTTTTACAGACACTCTCCAAAGCACTGAAAAAACTTTGTTCACTCTGCCTAGATCTGCAGCTCCTGGGTTCTGGAAAGTAAAAGCATCAGCCATGGACGTTGAAACATTTATCTCTTTCCAAGTGCAGGAATTTAAAGTCCTAGAAATAACCCAGCAAGATTCTCTAATCTTTTTTAGTAATACGGGTAATGTCCCAATCAAAGAAATGCTTACGTTAACAATTACTGATGGAATAGATAAAACAAGAACTAAAGATAAAAAAGTCTCTCTAGCCGTAGGAGAAAGTAAAAATTATGATATTGCTTATCTAGTAGGTAAAGGAACTTACACTGTACAAGTAGGAGATAAAACTTTCGAGAATGTTATAGTAGAAAAAAGAAAATGGAACTTTCTACCCCTTATAGCAATTATACTGGGTGTAATCATTATTTATTTCCTCATTAAACTATTTGTTAATAGAAAACCTCTGCGTCATAAAATACATACAGATCAACAAAAACATCACCTACAACCACATCACCCTCAAAAAGTGCAGGAACAACAACCTATTGTTAGACAACGTTCTCAAGAATGGTATGAAGAAAAGTTGAAAAGAGATTTAGCAGAGCGCATGGAAGCACAAAAAAAGAAAGTCACCTTTAGCTTCAAGAAGAGAAAAGATGAGTATGTCGCATCATTAAAAAATAAAAAAAAGTCTGCAGATATGTCAAGACCTTGGGTAAGAAAACCTATAAAGGAAGCAGAAGCAGAGCCAGAAGTCTTCACTAATAGTCAAGAATTTTCTGATCCTTGGAAAACAACTGAAGAGCCTCCAAAGAAAGAGAAGAAGGAAGAGAAAGGCAGCAGTTTAATGGGAATGTTTGATTAAATAAAGAAAATCTTGATGAGCTTCTAGTTTCTCATACTTTCCAAAAAATGTTTGTAAAAGACGTTCAAATTGTTTGAGTTTCGAAGATTTTTTTAAAAACGTAAGCGCAATAACTGCTTTAGGTTTAGCAACTCTCTGAATTTCAGATAACGCTTGCTGTAAGTCGCAATGATGTAATGCAGTCAAAGAAACAATACCATCAAAAGTTTTTGCAGCAAAAGGAAGTTGTTCAGCTTTCGCCATATGTCGTTCTCCAATGCCTTGATCTAACATCTTCTTGCTAGGGTCTATAGAAATAACGGTAATTTGTTTGTTAAGATGTTTCGCGACAATGCACGTGCCTGCTCCAACGTCTAAAATTTTTCCATGAAACTGTGCATGCTGTAATAAGATTTGTAATTTAACAAGCTGTTCGTCTGCATGAAGTTCATCATATCCAGAAGCTAGTCTATCGTAGTAGTTCATAAACTAATGATCTAAAGAACATATTTAAGGATTTCTTACTTGGCTGCAAATGCCTGCAACACATTTGGTTTGAAATTTACCATCGATACCAGTACAAAAATCTGGGCATTGTTCAGAAATCTTCACATATTGAGCATTCCCATAAAAGCACTGACCAGTTTCAACATGAGTGCCGCAAGCACAATCACTATCTTGTTGACAGGAAGTCTCTAAGTTTTGAGGCGGTGATGATGTGCAGCCTGCTAAAAAAACAACACAGAGAGCTAGAATAAGTAGTTTCATAGAGTTCTAGAGACGATCAAATTTATAAACCTTCTGAAATTAGAGAAAATTATGGACTATAAAACCATTTCCTTATACAAATATGTAAGCATAGATGAGCCAGAAGTGCTGAAAGAGAAGCTCCACAACTACTGTGAGGCTCTAGACATTCTAGGTAGAATCCTATTAGGCAAAGAAGGAATCAACGCAGCAATCTCAGGAAAAAAAGAAAACATAGAGAAATTCAAGCAATTGCTCAAGAAAGATAAAAGACTTGCAGATCTTACCTTTCGTGAATTAGAGGCAGAAAAAAATACTTATCATAAACTAGTAGTGCGTGTTCGTAAAGAAATAGTAGTCTTTGGCAAGGAAGTCAGCTTCAAAAACAAAGCACCCTATATTACTCCAAAAAAGCTCAAGCTATTATTAGATAAAAAAACTGATGCTATTCTCTTGGACGCGAGAAATAATTATGAAATAAAGCTAGGCAAGTTCAAGAATGCTGTTACTCTCCCTATAGAAACTTTCAGAGAATTTCCAGAGGCTATTAAAAAAGCAAAATTACCAAAAAATAAACCTATCATTTCCTATTGTACTGGCCGTATCCGTTGTGAAAAACCAGCAACATATCACAAGCAGCAAGGATACAAGGAAGTTTATCAGATGAAGGGAGGA
>JAUXTV010000152.1 GCA_030679025.1 Candidatus Woesearchaeota archaeon | reverse complement strand
GCTTATGGAAAAAAAGATGATGCTGATGTAGTCTTGATTGATACTGCAGGCAGACAGCATAGCAATGTGAATTTAGTTGAACAGATGAAGAAAATTGTTCGAGTCGCAAAACCTGATTTGAAACTTTTCATAGGTGAAAGTATAGCAGGCAATGATGTTTGTGAACAAGCAGAACAATTTCACGCTTCGATTGGCATTGATGGGATTATTTTAACCAAGGCAGATGTTGATGACAAGGGTGGAGCTATGATTTCTGTTTCTTATGTGACTGGCAAACCTATTCTTTATTTAGGCATGGGACAAAATGTAGAAGATTTAGAGCCTTTTTCTGCCGAAAAAGTGCTGAAAACACTAGGTTTATAAAGCGACTTTTTGAACATTCACTAATGCATATTTTAACTACTTATTTGGAACAGTATCAAAGGGACTTGCGCAGTACTTTAGGCAAACAGCTTCTTAGAAAAGATGTCGGCACTATTACTATTCGTTATCGTGATCACGCACGAAAAGTAAGCCTAGCACTGAAGACTCTTGCCTTATATACTTTTTACCATCCTTCACCTACTTCTCTTTTAATACGACAATTGAATGCAGAAGCTCGTTTTCATCTTCTTTTGGCATTTGAAGACGTTAGAGGTTTTGATTATCTTGCAGAAATTCATTCTTTGCGACGCTCTTCTTTAGAAAAGCAAGCAGCACATACATTTGCTGATTTGGTTAATTTACATGACTGTTTAGACTCCGCAGTTTTTTTGGCACCATCTTCCCCACCACCTCGTAGTGCATAATTCTAGAAAACTATATATAGGAAGTCTGTTACATTTGGAGAATGGTAAAAAGAGCCTTTCCCTATCTTGCACTTATCATTTTTTTAGGACTTTTTCTTACTGGATGTACTCCTACTTTTTGCAGCACTCCTTATATTTTGTCTGGCGGCGATTGCTGTTTGGATAAAAATCAAGATGAAGTTTGTGATGAACAACAAGATCTTTCTCCAGAAGAACGTGAAGAATATGCAGCACCAATTGCTTCTGTTCCTTCACCGAAAACTCCTTCTCCTTCAACTACTCTGAAGACTGACGATGATGGTGTTATTTTAACTATTGATCCCGATGATGATCCTAGCCAAGGCAATGCAAACTCTGATGTTCTTTTGATTGCGTTTGGAGATTATAGCGATAGTGGGATGCAACGCTTCCATAAAGAAGTTCTTCCTCAGATCATGGAAACTTATGGAGACAAAATTCGCTATGTCTTTCGCAACTTTCCAGAACTTAATAATGAACAAGCACAGTTAGCCGCTGAAGCAAGCGAATGCGCCGATGAAGAAGGAGAATTTTGGGACTATCACAATTATCTTTTCGCACACAATAATCGTTTGACTTTATCTTCCTTACGTCAAGTCGCTGTAGAAACTGGATTAGATCTTGATGCGTTTGAAGCTTGTTTCTTTTCTCATCGCTTTAAAGATGAAGTGCAAGCGGACAAAGAAGAAGGCCTTAGTTATGGTGTTGCTCATTCACCTACTTTCTTCTTAAAGAATCAAAAAATTGTCGGCTATAAAGCTTATGACAAATTTGATATTTTATTCCAAGATATTTTCTACAAAGAACTCCAAGCAGAAAGAGGAACTACTGTCAATGCACAATCTACAGGATTATCTTATATTATCCTTCCAGGTCCAGCAGCCTTGGAACCTAGCATTACTAACAGCCCTTACTCAAATAGCCTTGAATTAGTTGATGCAGTCTTTTCAGTTTCAGCAACAGATATTACTGCTCGCGACTCTGCAACTTCTCATGATCAAGCTTCTCTCTCAGCAACTTACTCTTCCAAACGAGGCAATCTTGGAAGCAATAGAGATATTTACACTATCACTTTGACAGATCTTCTTACTGAAGGAGTCAGCCATTCTTTCTTTGGAGGCGTTGGTTTGGAAGTTCCCATACACGGCAATACCGGTGTTAGCACTAGATACTTACCACGTTCTATTACTTATCTTACTCTTTGGGGATTAGGCACTCTTAGCAAAAATGGACAAGTTTTAGCTGAAAATTCATTCATGCATTTCATGGTTACCAGAGGTATTCGTGATCAACAAAATAATTTACTTTCTGAAGAAGAAGAAACAGATATTGAAGCTTATCTTCTAATTTCTCCGCCAGAAGGAACAACTCTTCCCTTTGAAGGAAATTTCCTCTATCTCTACTGGCCAGATGTTAATCTTCACCAATAAAAAGTTCTCTGCGATAATCTTATAAACTTCCTTTCATTTCCATTTCTATGAAAAGAGGGAAAACCATACCTACTCACCAGCATCCTTCATCTTCTTCGCATCCAGTTCATACTCCTATTCATCATACTCCAGAACAACATCCACATCGCGTAAAACATTTACTCTATCTTATTACTTTTCTTTTGATTTTGCTTGTCTTGGTAGTTTTTTTTAGCTTTCCTTTATCCTATACACCGAATACTCCTGTTCCTTCTCCTACTGATTCTTATTCCTTAGAAATTCCTTCTCTTTCCTGTACTTGGGAAAAAGATTCTTTTACTGTTTGCGCTACTGTAGTTTGGAGCGGCACTGATGCTCTCTTTGTTAAAAGTTATATTCCTGGCGGTGAATCTCTTGAATCAAGTCCTCCACAGACTATCAGTCCATTTACTTATTGTCAATCAATAGGTGCTGAAGAAGGTTATCGTGTTGTACGTGCAATGCTTTATTCTTCAAATGGATTAGTTCGTGACATTGGACAAGGTGTTTCTTGTACGAATGCTTCTCCTGTATCTCCTATACCTCTTCCCCCCACTTCAAATACTGTTCAAACTCTTACCACTGGTTTTAGAACTTATTCACGTGAGAGATCTAGTCCGACTGGATCTGGTATTTTCATCAAAACCTTTGCTAGTCCTGTTCAGTCTTGTAGTTTTACAGGTTCATGGATTACTGACAATGATCTTTATAGTCATAATGGCTTTTGTCATAATGCTAAAGGAACTTTTGAAGGATATGCAGATGCTTATGAACAATATGTTGTGAATGACCCTGATCTCTTTTATTGGGCTGACTTAAGTCAAGGACAACTTAATCCTTCTCCACAACGCTATGAAGATTATAGTTTTTGGATGGAACTCTGCGATGATCAATATTATCGTGCTGCTCATGTTCCTCGCTATAGTGTACAAGGAAGGATAGAAGGATTTGGCACGAAGACTTTATCCTTTATATGGGATTATAGAGACCAAAGCAATGCACGACCTGCCGTTGACTTTTCTTTTGATTTAACCTGTACTTTATCGCCTGCATAAACTATATAAATACCTTAAACTCCATTTTTTAAGAGGTGTTATATGCGTCCTAATCTAGTATTAATGTTATCTTTTCTTATTTTCCTAGTGGGATTTTTTTCTTCACAAGTTGCGCTTACAGGACAAAGCGTTCGCACTGACTCTTATAGTTCTTTAACTAATGACCAACTTACTCTTTTTCCAGATTTAACTGTTGAAGATTGTCGTATCGCTAGTTTACTTTCTGGCTATGATGCTCGTTCTAATGGACTTTCCACCGCAGAAGCAAGAGGTTATGATCCAGAAAATCCCTTTACCAAGAAAACAACTTATCAATTACAACATTATGATATCAGTTTAGACTTAGACCAAGATGGAAGAAATACTGCTAGAGATGCGAAGGAATGTTATGACCGAGTTTATGAACGTGTAGCATATGCAACTATTGAATTTAGGAAGCGACCTGCAACTGTTGCTGACAGTTGTCCAGAACTTGGTGCAAAGAAATGCATTAATGGGTTTTTAGCTATTTGCTCTCTCGATGCATTCAAAGATAAATCTTGGGTTAAAGTACAACGCGCTACTAAATCACAAAACTGTCGCGAAGGTTTTCTTGATCGCGAAGCTGCCATTGAAACTTCTATTGTAACCAAGCCTTGGACTTATCGTTTTTCGACAGAGCCTTGGATTGATCGTCTTTCGCAATGAAGCGTTTCTCTTCACAAGGACAACTTAATTTTGAATATGTTATTTTAACAGGAGTTCTTCTTGCCATTCTTATTCCTGTAGTTTATACTTCTCTTTCCACGTTTAATGAATATTATAAAACTACGAGGATTGACGATGTCTTATCACAAGTTGTTCACAAAGCTGATGATCTTTACAAATTAGGACCTGGCAATAAAGATGTTATCAAAATTATAGTTCCTTCAGGCATCACTGGAGCGACTATTATAGGCAATGAAGTTGCGCTTGAAGCTACTTTAGGCAAACAACAAACTACAGTCCGCAAATACGCAGATGCAGATTTGATAGGTTCTTTGCAAACTATTCAAGGAGAATATTTAGTTCCCATCAGAGTCATTAATCAAACACTTGTTCGCATTGGGAGTGGACCTTGGATTTTAGATATAGATCCTGCTTGCATAGTAGCTTCAGCTTTTGCAGACCCTCCTAATATTACTGTACATGGTGATGATTTTACTTCTACTAGTGTTCTTCTCAAAGATGGAGTTGCTTTCAATTCTGCTTATTATTCTGTTGTTGATCCTGGAACTCTTACTTTTATAGCTCATCCTACTGAATTCCCTATCCAACCCTCTGGAA
>JAUXTV010000045.1 GCA_030679025.1 Candidatus Woesearchaeota archaeon | reverse complement strand
CAGAACGAGTGTATGTTTGGTAAGAAAAGAAAAAGAATACAAGAAAAAGAGAATATGAAAAAATCAGGGAAACTATTTATCATTGTAGGAGTACTAGTGCTTGTAGTGCTGGCAGGCATGTTTCTAAGAGAGCCACCAGTTAAGGAAACAGTACTTTCTTCACAACTTGTCGAACTCAAAGATGGTGAAACATTTTCTATCGAGGCAAAACATGTTACTAAAATTATTGATGGAAGAAAGTTAGAACTATTTACTTACAACGGACAATTCCCAGGTCCATTGCTCAAAGTAAAACAAAACAGTAAAATTTTCATCGATTTCAAAAATAATATTGATCAAGACACAACTATTCATTGGCATGGTCTTCGTCATAACTACAAGTTTGATGGAGTTCCAGACGTCTCACAGCCACCAGTCAAATCAGGAGAGACATTCCGCTATGAGTTATTTTTTCCAGATGCAGGTGTCTTTTGGTACCATCCACACATTCGGGAAGATCTACAGCAGGAGAGAGGCATGTACGGGATGATTATTGTTGAGCCAGAAAACCAAGAACAAGCACTGAAAGAGATTCCCTTAATTGTTGACGACATGCTCTTGGAAAAGAATGATTTTTATCCATTCTCAGAGAAGTTCACAAATTTTGCGTTGATGGGAAGATTTGGAAACGTGATGCTGCTCAACGGAGAAGTGCAGCCAGCTATCAAGGTAAACCAACGAGAGGCCATTCGTTTCTATCTGTTGAATACTGCAAATGTTCGTCCGTTTAATCTATCTATTGAAAATACTGATCTGCAAGTGATTGGCGGCGATATTGGCGCGTATGAACAACCATTTACAACAGCGAGTGTGATTATTGCGCCAGCAGAAAGATATCTAGTTGAAACCACATTCACGCAACCAGGAGAATATACCATAATGCACATTAACCCAGATGTAACCTATAAGCTAGGAAAAATAATTGTTGAGCCTTCAGAAATACAAACAGTAACACAAGCATTGCCACAAACAGATCTTGCAAAATACAAACAATACTTCACAAAAGCACCAGACTTCGAATATACTTTAGATATAGATATGCGTGGCATGATGATGAACATGGACATGCACGGAGAGAATGAGCCTATTGAATGGGAAGACAACATGTTCATGATGAATGAAATGCATAACAGTTTGATGATGTCCTGGTTCATTGAAGACAAAAAAACAGGAAAAAGAAATATGGATGTTATAGCCGACGTTAAGCAAGGTGATATCAAAATGATTCGCATCAAGAATGAAAAGAATTCCATGCATCCTATGCAGCATCCAATTCACTTGCATGGACAACGATTCTTAGTCGTAAGGCAAGATGGTCAAGAAAATAAGAACCTGGTGTGGAAAGATACAGTACTAATACCTAAGGGAAGCGCAGTTGATCTTTTAGTAGACTTTAGCAATCCAGGAATTTGGATGATGCATTGTCATATCGCGGAGCATTTGCACAGTGGTATGATGATAGCATTCGAGGTAAAAGGAGGATGAAAACATGAAACAAAATTTAGGGAAAGTCGATAGGATTTTAAGATTTACTCTAGCTTTTTGGTGGCTCGGACCATGGGCACCCAGTTATGCTCTGGTATGGGTTAATTGGCTTATCTTTATAGTTGGATGGATTGCTCTGATTGAAAGTTTTACTGCTTGGTGCTGGCTGCATGATGCTCTCCATATAAACACAAAAAGTAAGTAAAGAAGTCATTCCTTTTTATTTTCATTTTTTTTCTTATGTCTATATCTAGGATCTTCCCTGTCTAATGTCCCCTTGCCGCTAATGCCTACAAGTGATGTCGGTGTTTTCTTCAGATAATCATCAGTGGTAAAGGGTTTACCTGCTAATGCTAATTGTTGGAATTTAGGAAAGTCAATCCAAGTATGCCATCCATCTGCTTTTTTGAATTTTTTCTTCGCCAGCATGACAACTCTGGAGCTAATATGTTCAGAGACTAATTCATAGTCTGGTAAATGTTGGACTAGCTGTTGAGAAAATTTGACAATCTCTTCATGCAGTGGTGCATAAGCTCTTCCCAGTCGTTCTCTTGATGCGGCAATCGGCATATACGCTTTCACTTCTATAAAATCTGGAAACCCCTGCATAATCATCTTCGCATACTCGGGCAGTGTTTCCATGTTCATGCCTTTCACCATCGTTAATCTGATGCAAGTTCTTTGTTGTTTTTCTTTCAGATAGTTTAAACTAGTGTTCAGTCTCTCCCAATAGTCTGCGAATAAAGGAACATCAATTTGTTTCAAGAGGTCTTTGGTAGGAGCATCTAAGCTGAGATAGAGTTGTGTTATAGGTTTCAATATTTTAATCGCTTCAGGAAATTGCGCGTTAGTGACAATAAATGTAGAAATGCCTTGCTGATGAAATAAATCTAAGAGTTCATTCATTCTTGGATAAGTAATCGGTTCTCCAGTAAGTGAAAGCGCTACATGTTTGATCGTTTTGGAAAGTTGATAAGATTGTGGAGTGACTTTGCTATGGCCTTTATAGCCTTCCAGTAATTTGTGATGTGCTTCCAAGCTTTTCTCTAGAATAAAATCTGGTTTGTCTACGTCCCACTTCCAGTCTTTCGATACTGGTGCTTTCAAGTCTCTCCAGCAGAACGTGCATCTATTGGCACAGCTCATGCTCGTAGTCATCTGCATGCATTGATTGCTTTGAATGCCGTAGAATCGTAATTTGTAGCAGCCGCCTTGGCCTTTGATCATATTTTTCGTCCATCCGCAGGTCTTGACAGCGCTATGACTGCCTACCATTCTATAATGTTGTTTTTCTAGACGTTTGCGTTGGTCAGGTGTTAACATAGCAAGAATATTTTTTCTTCACTTTTTAAATGTACATAATAATAAACCAATAATTAATACTACTTTTAAGTAACAATAAAGAGAAATATTTATAAAGCTAAATTCTTTCTTTAAAATATGATTCTCACAGAAGAACAGTTGCCACAATATCTAGGAAAAGACTTAGAGAGTAAGCTAAGTCAATTTGTGTCAAAGACAAAAGCAGCTTTAAGAGAATTAGATGAAATAACAAGAGATACTGTTTGTCAATCATTCTTAGATTATGTGCTTATACAACATCAAAGGGAAGGAAGAAGCATTACAGAGATAGCACAAGAATGTAACCTTCCCCTTATGACTTTTTTGAGAGTTCTAGACAGATATGATATTCCCACAAGGTCAAAAAAAGAAGGTATAAAAATAAAATGGCAAGATCTTGAATTTAAATCAAAACGTGTAGAAGCATCACGAAAATTATTAGACAGATTAAAACAAGATCCAATATTTAGAGCAAAAAGTGCAGAAGCTACACGAAAAATGTTGCGACAAAAATGGAAAGATCCTGAGTTTAGAGCAACAAATGCAAAGGGAGTAATAATAATGTTAGCAGAAAGATGGAAAGATCCTGAGTTTAGAGCAAGAAATGCTGAGATGCTAAGTGCTAGGAATCAAAAGCCAAAGTTTAGAGAAGCATCACGAAAATTATTAGACAGATTAAAACAAGATCCAATATTTAGAGCAAAAAGTGCAGAAGCTACAAGAACAACGTGGCAAGATCTTGAATTCAGAGCAAAAATTGTAGAAGCACAAAGAAATGCCAGATTGGATCCAGATCGTGCTGGAAGATATCATTTGTATTCTTTCCAAGGTGTAAGAAAAGATGTCGGCTATGCCAAGTCAACATGGGAAGCAAACTTGATGCGTATTTTCACGTTCTTAGGAAGAGAGTATATTACTCATGAAAAAGTACCATTACAAGTGTCAGAAAAATATAGACAATTATTCAAAAATATTAATACGTATTGTGAGATAGATTTTGTAGTGACTGATCCTCGCAGAAATATCCATATTTATGAAATTATGAATTTTACAAAAGGTGTTCAAGGTAAGGCAAAGCTCGAGATGCTCGCAGAACAATCTTTAGGAGTAAAAGTAAGACTAATAACTCCTAGATTTTATAATCGTCTCAAAAAAAGATTTAAAGAGCACATCAACCAAGATCCAAAATTTGCTGGTTGGGAAGACAAAGAAGATAATATAAGAAATAATCCAAGTAAATATGAATTCAAAAATACTCCTTCTCCATAAGATATCTTTTTTAAACTTCAGTTACAAAAAGAGAATAGCTATTTTGTACGAAAACTTACAGAATCTGTAATAAATCATACCAAATAGCATGATATTTTTAAATTAAGGCTTTCTTTATCAGTTAATATATGTTTATAAAGACTTGTTAAATAGAAAAGAAAGGTTTATAAAGCAATGAAACTTGGAAAAAGCATGGAAAAGAACAAACTAAAAGAAGTTTTGCAGGATCAGCAAGCGTTATTTGATCAATTAAAAGATCTTGTTGAAAGGGAAGTTTCTCTAAGTGATTATATGAAGGGGAATGAAATAGTGATTATAACTGGAATTAGAAGATGTGGAAAAAGCTCACTTTTGAAAATTATTTCAAAAAAACTTAATGAAAAATTTGTTTACATGAATTTTGACGATATAAGACTTACAGACTTTAAAGTAGAAAATTTTGAAGATATAGAAGAGATAGTTTCAGAGATATATGGAATAAAAACAAAGGTAATTTATTTTTTGGATGAAGTTCAAAATGTGCCTTCCTGGGAGAGATGGGTAAACAACCTCTATGCAAAAAAGATTAAGGTCTTCGTTACTGGTTCAAATTCAAACCTCTTGAGCTCTGAAATTTCAACATTCCTGACTGGCAGAAATAAAGTCATTAAACTATATCCATTTTCTTTTAAAGAGTTCCTGTTAGTCAAAAAGATTAAGGTAAAGTATCAAACAACTGATGAGAGAAGAGCAGTTTCTCAGGGATTTCATGAGTATTTTGAGAAGGGAGGATTTCCTTTAGTCATAATCAATGATGATTTAAGCCTTTCAAAGCAATATTTTGAGGATATTCTGAATAAAGATATAATCAAAAGGTATGGTATAAAGAAGATAAAGGAACTCAATGATTTAATTTTATATTTATTCTCTAATGTTAGCAAGACCTATTCTTATTCAGCATTAAAGCAAGTATCCAGTATAAGGAGTTTAAGTATGATCAACAATTATATTGAGTATCTGAAAAATGTTTTTGTTGCATCCACGATAAATAAATTTGATTACTCCATTAAGAAACAGAAAGTCTCTTCATCTAAATTTTATGTACTGGATAACAGTTTCTTAAAAACAGTAGCTTTTAACTTCTCAGAAAATGCAGGAAAAAGATTAGAAAACCTTGTCTTTATAGAATTAGTAAGGTGCGGAAATGAGGTTTATTATCATGCTAAAAAGAATGAATGTGATTTTATCATCAAAGAAGGGCTTAAAATAACTAAGGCTATTCAAGTATGTTTAATATTGGACAATGCCGCAACAAAAAAGAGGGAAGTTGATGGGTTAATTGAAGCTCTAAAAGAATACCAATTAAAAGAAGGTTTAATTCTAACTATGGACAAAGAAGAAGAATTTGTTTTAGAAGGCAAAAGGATAATTATTAAACCTGTCTGGAAATGGCTGCTTGAAAAAGATTAGTTTATCTAAGTCAACAAATATAAGCCATCTGTAGATGCAAAACTCTATCAAAGCCTACAAAAGATAATTCTGTTCAATCTTAAGAAGATTAATAAGAGGCTTGCGGATTAAACATAAAAAATTTGAAAGTAAAGGTTGGTTTTGTTGGTGTCATTTTGATGCCTCTCCTGTGGTTGTTGAACGTACGCCGAGGAATGTCCCATACCGCTTGAGATGAAAGTCGGCAATGAGACTGTGGTTCCAAGTAACTTCTAGCTCGTGGTTGATGAACTCTCTATAACCAAGATAAAGAAAACGTGCTAAGGGAGATTCATGATGAATAGGGTCTGATCTGCATGACATATCTATACCAACAGGACCTTCTGCTTTTTGAAGAGCTGCTAGATAAAGTTCTGCACGTTCTTGCCCTCCCAAAAAAGGAATAGTATGCGGATGTACTAATGCATCCAAATAAAATATTGGACCGTAAGGTGCTTTTTGTAATGAATTATAATCAACAACCCAAATTAAGCGATTGCTTTGTACGTCTGTTTTTCCATCTTGATTAACTAAAGATTGGAATTCTTCTTGTGGAAAACGAGCTGCTCCGTCTTGCCAGCCAGATAACCCTCTTTGTTTTGCTGCTTTAATACCTTCAGGTGTTGCCAATGATGTAGGCGTATGAACATAAACAACTACTTGAGAGCCTTGTTTTGTTTGACCAGTTATTCTAATGCTAGGTGTACTAATGCCTTTTTGATCCCACGGTATTTGCCCATTGATGCGTGCGTCTGCCAAATGTGGCATGAATAATGGTCTATAGTTTGCATTTAGACAATTTTCGAGTGCTTGTTCTATGGGTATACCGCGCTCATTGAATATTTTCATTGTTTCTTTGTTTGTATGTGTCATCGTTGTTGTGTTCTCCTTATTGTTGTTTATTACTCAACAAGGACGATTGCAGATTATTTATCATTATCGGCTATTTTAGTAAACTTTATGGCAAAAGTATATAAAGGAAGTCAACAATAGAAAAATCATGGATCTGGATGAGAAAAACAAGATTATTTTTGAGCATCTCTTGGTCAATGCTCGCACACAAATTAGCGACCTAGCTAGAATACTCAAAATAACAAAACCTGCGGTCATCAAACGAGTAAGATTTCTAGAAGAAAATGAATATATCATGCGCTATGATGCAATCATCAACTGGCAGAAGCTTCCCTTTATCAAGAAAACCTATTTTGTGAAGGTAGAAAATGGTCCTCAGTTTGAAAAGCAGATGATCCAACAGCAGTCAGTATTTTCCTTAATCAGTCTCAGTGGATTATATAATTATCAGGTCTGGTGTTTCTTCAAGAATAAAAAGCAGCAACTTTTATTTGAGAAAATCATGAATCAGTATGAATATGAATCCATAGAGATAAGCACATTGCTCTTTCCCAGAGTGACTTTCTTCAAATTACACATGCAATTAGCTTTGCCAAAAATACAAGACAAGGAAATGAAAATCAGTTCTATTGATATAGCAATCATGAAACACATGGCTCAAGGACATGGAAGGCAGTCCTTTTATGAAATGAGTAAACTACTCAAAATACCTTATGACTCTACGCATTATCATGGTAAAAATCTGATCAAATCAGGATATTTTCTTGCGATTGTAGCGCAGCCAGGAACAAATAAATTCACTTTACAGACTACAACTCTCTTAATCGAATGCTCTAGCAAACAGACAGCACAACAGCTTCATGAAAAGGTAAAGAGTCTTGCTTTTATCAGGTCAGATGCAGTTGGAGGAACAAAAGTTATGGTGCATTTCTTAAGTCAAACTCATCTGGAGTATAGAACAACGCTTGCAGAAATATGCTCTCTCATGCCAAGAACCAGTATCAAGAAAACGCTCATTGCACATTGGGACAAAGTAATTCTCAATAATAGATATCCTCTGGAATATTTTTTAAAGACAAAGTAATTATTTCCATAGAGAATAATAACAGTTTTTCTGGAAACTAAATATTCTTTGACAGTTCTTGAAAAAGTGTATCGAGTTTAAGAGTAATTTTTTGGATAGTATTCTTTTGAAAAGGATCTTCTAGATTGCCTCTAAGCAAAGTATCATGAAATCCATAAGTAACTGCAGATTTAATCAATTGTATATAATCTTTCCAAGCCTTAGTAAAATTTTCTTTTGACTTAAACAAATATTGAAAAGCACAAAAGTATGCGATAACATAATCAATATAGTAGAAGGGCATTTCAAATATATGTAATTGTCTAAACCAAAAATTGCCGCGATCTAAAAATGCATTCTCTTCATAATTTCTATGGGGCAAGTAAACTTTTTCCAATACTCTCCATTGCTTTTTTCTATCCGCGATTGAGGCATTAGGGTTTTCATATACCCAATGTTGAAATGAATCAACTAAGAGTCCGTAAGGAATAAACAGAGTGGCATCAAGAAAGCCGGAAAGCTTGAATAATTCTGGTTTTGCAGTAATGCGGTTTGCATAAGGCCAAGAGAAGAATTCCATGGTGCTTGAGTGTATTTCTCCAGTCTCCGCTCCAATCATATTCCACTCCCAAAAAGCTTTATTTCTATTTATAAAATCACTAAGTGCATGTCCGCTCTCATGATAGAGCGTTAATAAATTTTTAGCAGATCCTGCATAATTCATAAATATGAATGGTGATTTTTCTGTCTTAATAAAATGGCAAAATCCCCAGTCTAATTTAGATTTTTTTGGTAAAAGATCAAGCAGATGGCGTTTAACCATAAAAGTAAAGAATTTTCTGCTTTCAACTCCCATGTGGGTAAAAGTCTTCTCAACTTCTTTAAGAATATAAGAAAAGTCCCCTTTAAGAACAATTTCTTCATTAAAATAAAAAGGGTCATCATAATAATATAAGCGGTCGATATGAAGTTGCTCTTTTTGCCATTCTCTTATTTTATTTACAAAAGGAATGTAAATTTCTTTAGCATATGCCTGAAGTTGTTTTACATCTCTACTTCCATAGTCAACTCTTCCCAAGCGATCATATCCTAATTCTATAAAGTTATGATATCCTAATGTAACTGCAATCTCATGCCTTAGATGGACAAGCTTATCAAAAAGTTCATCAAAATCTTTTTCCTTCTCTTTAAAAAAATCGCTGAACTTTTCCTGGGCTAATTTTCGTGTCTCCCTGTCTTTTGATGTAAAGAGTGCACGTAATTCTCCCATAGTCATGTTTTTTCCTTTAAAATCAAATTGTGCTGAACTTAACAACTTAGTATACTCGCTCTTTAGCATGTTTTCTCTCTCAAGAAGACTTAATACTTCTGGTTGTATAGTTTGTAGGGATTTCTTCATAATTGAAATAACATTCGTTCCATATTTTTTTGTAAAATCGTCTCTGAACTTGGAGTTAACAATAACTTCAAAATAATCCTTGCTCAAGTCCTGCATTAAGGGGGTAAGTTTGTCACAAAATGCATGCTCTTTCAAATAAAAATCGTCTTTGGTATTTATTTTGAATCTAATGTCTGCAAGGACAATCATGGAATCAGTAGTAGATCTTAATTTTTCAATTTGCTTAATAATTAAGAGAAAAGATTTTACATTCTTTGCTTTTTTAAGATGAGCTACTTTTAATGCAAATACTTTTTTTATTTCTTCAGGATTAGGACGTTCATACTTAAAATT
>JAUXTV010000134.1 GCA_030679025.1 Candidatus Woesearchaeota archaeon | reverse complement strand
GATTTTTTGAGAAAGACTACTTTATTTCTGCCTTCCTGCTTCCAATCGAGAATGTTTTCTTTATGCAACTCCTGCACTTTTCTCGCGATAGTAGTCTGATTTGTGTCTAGTAGCTTCGCAAGTCCTCTGATGTGATTTTCTGATCTCAACAAGGATTCAATAATCTTCAGATTGTAATTATCTTGTGACATATGTAATATTTATGTTACATCTCTATATAAGCCTTTTGTTTTGGGATGTTGCTGGTTGTAAAGAGACATGATCTAAAAATTATAGATGTTTAGTTGGGGCTTTGTTTGACTGAATTATTTTTAACAGCTTATTGATTTCTAAAGTTGCTATTTCATTTGGAAATTCTTGTTCTATATCTGTTAATAATTTCTTCCTGAGGTTGTGTGTATTTGCCTGCTTTGCGTATGCTATCCAGCCTTGCAGATATTCATAGATAAGATCATAACTCAATTTTCCTTCTTGATACAATTGTTTGTAAGCTGCTATTGTTCTTTTCATTTTTCTCAGATTTGTTTTCCTTAATAATTTATGGTAATAAAAGACTCTTAATCCCAAGAAATTTATTCCTCTGTTTAATGAGATAATTTTTGATTTACCAACATGCAATTCTAGAGAGAGTTTTTCTTTTAAAAATTCATTGATTTTTTCCTTATATTCTCTGAGTTTGTATTTATTTTGATGTAAAATGACAAAATCATCGACGTAACGAATGTAATATTCTGCTTTTAATTGATGTTTGATAAATTGATCTAGCTCATTGAGATACACATTTGCGAAGAATTGTGATGTCAGATTTCCTAACGGAAGACCTCGCTCGCCCCCCCCCCTTTCGCAGACGAGTTATGGATAATTTGTTTAATCAACCAGAGTACTTTTGTATCTTTTATTTTTCTTTCGATAATCTCTATTAATATTTTCTGATCTATTTCATCAAAGTAATGTTTGATATCTCCTTTTAAGACATATCCTTTTTGTGTAGTTTTATTGTAGACCTTTCTTTTGAACTGATCAAACCGCTGAATGGCTTTTAATGTCCCTTTTCCTCTTCTATTTGCATAGGAGTCATGAATAAAATTTGAATCAAATAATGGTTCAAGAACATTGCAGAGCGCATGATGAATAACTCTGTCTCGAAAGTCTGCTTTACTTATTTTACGCGTTTTTGGATCACGTATGATAAATGTAGTGAGTGGTTTTGGTGTATAGATGTGAAAATTCAGTTCTAGTTGTAATTGTGTTAAATTATCATCAAGATTCTTTTCAAATTCTTGTATATACGCTTTCTTTGTTTTTCGTTTTCTTGCTTTTTTAAACGCAAGCTCAAGATTTGGATAGCTCGTAAGATGTCTCCATAGATTTGTATAAATTTTCATGAGGTCTTGGTGCTTAGGTTATTCCAGCAAATTGGCCATTGTTGCTCAGATTGTTGTTGCCATTGAGGCCGTTGTTGTCATTGTTGCCCAGATAGAGCAAACGCGCCAATCTGTATAGCTTCTTTACTGTATTCTGCACTGATGCTTCACGATTTCGTTGATACTACTCAATGTCGCATCTGTATTTTATGATCTTTCGATCGTAGTAGAGAGGCGTGTAGCCTAAGCACATACTCCAGTCTTAATATACTAAAGAGCACTGCCAAGACAAAAAACTAACAAAAAAAGAGCATTATAAATTTATGGTTGGTATAATTTTCTTAGTTCAGCTTCAACTGCTTCTCTAGAATTAGGGGCTATAAAAGGTTGTAATGTTTCTAAAAGTGTTTCTAGTGTTGGATTTACAATTGTTTGAGTTGTAGTTGGTGCTGCAATTTTTTGCGTTGCGCCTTCGGCGCTTGCGTTACGTACCCCAGCAAAACGGCCATTGAAGCTCAGAAAGCCGTTGCCAAAGAGGCCGCCGCTGTCAAGGTAGCCCAGAAAGAGCAAACGCGCGAGTGGTGATTCATGATTAAGATCATCTGAATGCCAGACACCAATGGTTTTTGTACTATATGCTTGCGCGTGCGCTGGCAAATAGCGTGCTACGCGTTCTTGTCCGTCTAACATAGCAATAACTCTTGAATCTGTTGCTGCTGCTTTGAGCGTTATAGGGCCTGAAGTTAATTCGAGTAATTTACGATGAGGAATGATGAGATGAGGGTTTTGTGCTGCTGCAAAACTATAGATAGTATCAAATGCTGTCTGATCAAGACGACCTGCGCCATTGACTAAGCCTTTGGTCTTTGCTGCAGTGATGCCTTCTGGCGTTGCAAATGCTGTCGGCTGATGCCAATAGATGGTGAAAGCTTCTTGTTCTCCTGTAGGAATTCCTGTTGCTCTGATGCTTGGAGTTGTAACCCATTGATTCCAAGGCAATTTGCCCTCGATGCGAGCATCTGCTGCTTGTGGCATGAATAATGCTTGATAGCCTGCTGTTTGACAGTCTTGGAGAGCGCCTTCATTACTCCCCTTATTATGAGCTCGATAGAATACCTTGACTTCTTGCATTGGAGTTGTCATAGTCATAGATTTAGCATTACTTTCTTCTATTTAAAGCTTTCTATTGTAGTTACTTATAAGTGGTTAACTGTCTCTTAGATCTGCAGTACCTATCAAAAGACTTATATATCATTAGCTTTTATTAGTCCTATGGTACAAGCAATTATTACTCTCGGAAAAGAAGAAGACAGGATAATCAATATTGTCAAAGCTCATCATAGCTTGAAAACAAAATCTGAAGCTGTCAACTTTATCGTTTCTAAATTTCGAGAGCAAGATATGGATGAATTTTGCCCTATCTGTGACGACCCTCACCGTCCTTTGAAACAATCTTATATCAACAAATTAGACAGGATAGAAAAAGAAAAAGTCTTACATCATTACAACAACATCAATGAACTGCGTAAGGCGATAGAGAGTGCGTAAGTTCTCTATTGAAGACAAACTTCAGAAGATATTAGTAAAGCTATTCAAGAAAGACAGGAAGACGCACGATATTATTCTCGCTAAAATGCAAGAAATTATCTCTTGTGAAGACGTCAATCACTATAAAAATCTCAAGAAGCCGAAACAGCATTTGAAGCGTGTACATATACAGCACTCTTTTGTTCTAACATTCCAATATATTGAAATAGAAGATACAGTTATTTTCTGGGACTACGAACATCATGATGATGCATATTAATTCTATACCCTAATCCTCTTTCATTTATTCAGTTTCATTAGCTTCCGGTTTCTTTATTTCTTTAGCTACTTTTACTTTAGGTTTTCTGCCTCGAGGTTTCTTTTCATTTTGTTTTTCTATTTTTAATCTGTATCTTACATATTGTACTGGATTTCTAATCTTTGAACACCAGTTATCTGGCTTACAAATACCCATAGATGGATAGTAGGCTTCATTATTACAATTAGGAGGAAGAATAGTTTGTCCTGCATTTTTATGCCATTTTACATGAGAAATGATCATACCATCACGCAAAGGCTCATAATTTTTTTGATTCCATTCTAAGAGTTGTTGTTCGATTTCTTGCGCTGTGTATCCCATATGTGTTAAAAAATTGGTTAGAATAAAAATAGCACGCTTACGACCATCAGTTTGCAATCCTTTTAATGCCAAATGAATACAGGGAGGGAAATATTCTGGCTTTATTTTTTCCTTTGGAATTTGATATTCATCATATTTCTTTTCTTTTTTATTTTCTTCTTCCTTTTGATTATAAGCAGTATAAGCTGGCTTCATTACCTTATCAAAGGCTTCAATAATCAATTGTTTTGCTTCTGCTGTCTCTGCAGTTTTGAAGAAATGAATGGAAGTATCTACATTTTCTATTTTTGCCTGCTTGAGAGAAAAGTTTTTCACTTGTTCTGGGTTGACTGGAACACTCACCATACCAGATTTCTCATTGATGGAGAATACTGAGCGAAACATATGTCGTGAGGAAATAGCTACATTATCTATATCGACTAAAGCGAAGGGATTTAATTTTCCATGTATAAGGAGTTCCTCTTCTTTCTTGCCTGAACTTTTAATCATTTCTTCAATAGTGCTCATACTTAAAAGACGATCACTCAGTGGTTTTTGGATCATCATTTTTAGATATTGTGCAATAGTTTTCAATCCTTCTGGAAAAAGCAATCTTGTTTCCTGCTCATTGACTGTTGGCGGCAAAGACTCAAACGGCACAAGCAGATGAAATCCAGAACGACCACTGAATTTGAGACCGAGAGTTTTGATGTTATTGAATTTTAATGCTTCTACTAATAATTCTGCAGTGGTCTTAGAGTATTCTAAAAAATTAGTATCAATGTCTATAACTATGTCCCATCCTATGCGCAATTCATCTAATTGTTTTCTGGACAAGCCTGCTTTGAGTTGCAGAGGATCTTTCCAACGTTCTTCTGAGACATGAAATGAGGTTGCACCTTCCTTGGCAAATTCATAGATGTCTGAAGTGTATTGTATAATCTGCGGACGCTTGCCAAAATTTTGCAATCCATACATGACACCTACTTCACGATCTTTCGATAAGGCGAGAATAGCTTGCTGTACATCCTTTCTGGCATAGTATTTTAAGATTCTTTCATCCATACTCTGAATAAGCTAAAGGACGTTTATATGCCTTATGGGAGTTTTTCCGAAATTATTTCGGTTTCTTAGGTTGTTTTTCCGAGAGAGCCATCATTTCTTTATGCAGCTGCTGTCCTTTCTTCATCATCTCTTGGACTCGGTTTTCCACAGTTTCAACGACGTTCTGCAAATCATCGATCTGCTCTTCAATAATCTGCTTTGTTTCCTCGAGAGTTTTAAGGACTACTACATCCGCACCTACATTAGTCAATACTTTTTTGGTTTCTGTAATAATACTTTCCACATATAAACCGCCGCCTAAAGGAGCATACATTTTACTTTGTGGTTTTACTGTGTCTAGTTCATCTAAAGTTTGAGAAAGAGATAATAACTCATTTTTTTGCTGTTCTAAGACTTGGGATTGCTGATGCAACTGTTGGATCTGTTGATTGAGCGTTTGTATTTCAAGATATTTCTGTTGAAGTAATTGATCGTCACTCATAAGTATTACTTCTTAGCTTCCTTTGCTGCTGGTTTTTTCTCTACTTTCTTTTCAGCTGCCTTTGTTGGCTTTTCAGGAGCTTTGGTTTGCTTTTCTTTTTTCTTTCGTTGATGAACTGGTTTATTTCCTTTTTTCGTCTTTGGCTTTGTAGTAATAATTGCAAGACCAATTTTTTCAAACGCCTTTACGACGTCTGCATGAGAAGCGCCTTTTTTTACCTCTACAGTTTTTTCTAAAGGTTCTAAGTGAGCAAGATTACATTTTTTTCTTCGCACTTGACCATCTACCATAACAAAATTATTATCTAGAGTGTCTACAATAGTGCAAAATTTACCTGCATCTCTTCCTGCTGTCTTCACATAAACTCTTCCAATTTCAGTCATTCTTGTTTCCTCATGAATGCTTGCGCATTTTCAATAATTTTTAATCGTGTACATGGAGAACAAAGCATGCCACCATAAGGCCTTTCTGGACGCTTCATAGTTTTTGCTGTAGTACGTGCCTTGAATGCTCTCAATTGAGGCATACCTGCTAAAGGTCTGCGACATGCAGCACAATGTGCTTTCTTTGGCTTTCTGTGCTCATATTGCACATGGGTTGCACCACCAGGTACTTTCTTGTAAATTCTTCTAAATGAACGTGAACGGTGTTTTTGGCTTGTCATGTTTTGAGGGCGTTTAGTGTATTTTAAAAAGCTTTCTAATGACCATACTTGCAACAATAGAAGCGAGTAAATAGGTCCATAACCAGCCTATGCCGGTGCCCCAAGGCCATATACTTACTCCCCAAGAGAAGATTTCTCCTGCTGGCAAGAAAGTTACCTTGAGCCAACTGAAAATTAAAAGGATGGGTACGAGTGTGAACAGCATAGGGCGCATACTGTGCTTCATATATTTGAGATTTTTTTCCAAGACTTGCTGATTAATTTCACTTACTTTAGCAGTATCATCTTTATATTTCTTCATGTCATCGCGTAAAGTCTTCATTTCTTCTTTCAGAGTCTTCATTTCTTTTTGATTAGTCAAAAATTTATAGGCTAATGTGGATAAGAGCGTAATAATAATAGAAATAATAATTAAGGACCAACGAGGAGATAAAAAATTAGTAATAGGGTAAAAAATAAAATCAAAAAGGCCGCCTAAAAGAGCCATGTTATTCTCCACCCATCATCTTTCGCATCATTGGATTCATGTCCATCATGTGCTGCTGCGCAATGTCTTCATATAACTTGTAAATAATCATGACTGTTAATAAAATACCTGTACCATTCGCTAGTGCTCCTAAAAGATCAGCTGATGCTGCTAGAATACCAACAGAGACTGCTCCTAAAACTGTTAAAGGCATAATATATCTTTTTAAAATTTGTTCAATGACACGAGGATCACGCCTAAATCCTGGAACTTGCAAGCCTGAAGCCATAATTTGTTTTGCTTGCGATGCTGCATCCATACCTGAAGTCTGCACCCAGAAAATAGAGAATACTACTGCACCACCCACCATTAAGAGTATATAGGAAAAAGCATAGAGTATGTGCATAAAGGAGATGCTACCAGTAATTAATTCTTGAATAATATTAGGCGGGAAAATCCATAAGACTAAACCAGATGCTGGTGTATTGCCTGCGAAAGTGCCGAACCAAGGATGTCCCCAATTTTGCATTAATCGTGCCCAGAGCTGAATATTTGCTAACAAAGCCGCTGTTAAAATAACTGGGATGTTGGAAGTGTACATGAATTTTAAGGGCCAGCGAATACCATGACCGCGAATACGACCGAAGGATAAAGGGATTTCTACTTTCATCGCTTGGCCATATACTGAAACAACGAAGATAATAATGGTTGCTAAAATAGCTGCTAATGCTAAGAACGCGCCTGTTGGATTTCTGTTAATCAATGATGCGAATAAAACCCATACTTGACCGACAGGAGCTTGTCCTGTGCCGAAAGCGAATGTACCTGCACTTGTTAAAGGCGAGAATGCTCTGACGAAGATCGAACTAGATACACCTGCTGCGATGAATAATGACAATCCTGAACCAAAGCCCCATTTGGTAACGACTTCATCCATATACATAACTATAAAGCCACCAACAATTAACTGGAATACTAAAATGAGTTCCATGGTGAAATAAGCACTAGTGCCTAAAAGTTCTGGGGAAGGAGCCAACCCACCCATGAATACGTAGATGATAGCTTCAAAAATAATGAAGAAGATAGACATAATTTTTTGCAAACTTTGGAAGAATTTTTTTCCTTCTGGTTTTGTAACATCAACTTTTAACATACCTGATCCTACTAATAATTGCAGCACGATGGAAGCAGTTACTAATGGACCAATACCCAAGGAAAGAATAGAACCAAAACTAGCACCCAAGATAATAGATAAGGATTCGAATTGCGCAAGCGCATTTTGTCCTAAACCAAATAAGGGAATTGCAGAGAGCAAGAAGAATGCAACTAAAACTAATAAAGTCCACTTTAATTTGCTTTTAAAGGAAACATGCTTTTCCTGCGGGCTTGCGACTTCAGGTAAGAATGCTAGGACATTATCAAGAGCACTCATTGTTCTTCAGAAATAATTTTTCCCCCGGCTTTTTCAATCTTTTCCTTTGCTTTTGCGGAACACAGAGCCACTTTGATTTCATATTTCATGGCAGGTATACCTTTGGATAAAAGCTTGTCATAGCCTAGAGTAGATAAATCTAACGGTGATTGACGAGGTAGATCTCTGATGTTAATTGCCTTGATAACACGTCTTACTTCAGGCGGCACAATAAATCCGTGCTTTCCAAAATAGGTGTGTCCATATTCTTTCAAGATGGAAATCTTTTGACTGTGAGAACGTTTTCCTGTACCGGCCATTCCTTTACCACCGCGGTTACCAGAACCACGATTTTTCTTGTAGCCGTATCCATGAGTACGAGAACCTCGCTTGCGATGCACATTTTTCTTTCTTCTGACTGTCATTATTACATCATCCTACGCAATAGTTCATTGATCTTGTCTTTGCGGTAGCCTAAAACACCACCCATAGAATAAGGAGTTTTGATGCCTTTTCTTTCAAAGCCATGGATTGGTGGATTGAGCCTGAAAAATCCTTTGAGACCTGGAACTTCTTTTAATTCTTTTTTACAAGCCATAAATTCTTTAGCAAATTGAGCGAATGAAGTGTTGCATTTTTCCTTGAGATATTGTTCTGTTAAGGGAGCTTTACCAGGCAACTTGCCTCGTTTTTCTAAAAGGAGTTTGAAAGTTTCTTCGTCTATTTCTCCCCATGTAACTGCATCCTGGATTTTTACAAGCATACCAGCATAAGTTGGAGCGTTGCTTACTACAACTGCATTATTTTTCTTGTACAATTTCAGCATATCAAATGTGTCTTTTACAGTTTTCTTTAAACCTGGCTTTCCTTTAATCCTGATGATTGCAATTCGTTGTAATTCAGTCATTGTTTAGTTGCTACCTTTTTCATTCCTGGTTTCATTTTTATTTGTGAGAGCAAACGTAATGCTTCAAATATTGATTTAAGATGATTTAATTTTGTTCTTGTCTGACCATAAGTTCTGGAATAGACATCTTTGATACCTGCTAATACTAAAATTTTTGCTGCTTCTTTTTCCATAGCAAGACCAGTACCTTTTGGCGCTGGCAAGAGTTCTACTACTACTGAACCGCATTTTGCAATAATTTTACAAGGAATAGAATGATTTCCGCTGCAGCCACATTCCCATGAACCGCAACCACGTTGTACTTTGATCATGTTTAATTTTGCTTTTCTTACTGCTTTTTCTCTTGCTGGCAAAGTCTCACGAGCTTTTCCATATCCTAATCCAACATATCCATTTTTGTTACCGACAACAACAAGTGCTGCGAAACTAGGTTTATTACCTTCAGCAGTTTTTTTCTGCACTTGACGCCAGATACTTTTTTTACCGCCACCGAATTTACCTTTGGATTGGCCAATGGCTAATAAGTCTGATTCCAAATTGTGTACTAGTGCATCAACAATAGAGGCTTCCAATACGGGGAAACCTGCATCAAGAATCTGATCGAGATTAGTAATTTCCCCATTCTTTACTTTTAGACCAAGAGCAGTTTTAGGTTGCCATGCTTCTTTATCGAATTCTTTTTCTGTTAGAATACCCATAGGTGCTTCTACAGGAGCAGTAGGAATAATTTCCTTCACTATTTCTTCTGCAGCAACAACAGTCTTTACTACTTCAGCTACTGGAATTGTTGCTTTAGCTTCCTTTGGAGTTGTTTTTCGTGGCATGGTTTATTTTGATGGTTTTGGTTTGGATTGCAGAATTGCTGCTTTGACTTTGTCGAATGATGCGTTTTTAAACTTAATGTGTTTACCTGTCATGCGATCTTCCTTAGGTAATGTTGCTGGATTGAAAGGCACAGAAAATCCTGCGTCATTCGCTCCTTTTACTACTGCAAAAATTAAGGAACCGCGAGTTACTTTTTGTAAGCCTAAATCAAGAATAGCTTCTTTCAATTTCTTTTCTTTGGCTTTCATACCTGCGAGCATTCCTGTCAAGTAGGCTGCTGGAGTATTTCTAGTAGCAATATCCCAACCAAAGTTTTTT
>JAUXTV010000132.1 GCA_030679025.1 Candidatus Woesearchaeota archaeon | reverse complement strand
AAGAGTTTTTTTAATTTTTTTATGAGATCTTGATTATCTTCTTTGTTGAATGTTAAACCTTCTACCCCAACTACTGATGGAATACCGCCCACATGTGATGCTAGGACTGGCTTTGCTTGGGCCATTGCTTCTATTAAAGTAATACCGAAGGCATCATACTCTGTAGGGTGGAGGAAAACATCACAAGCAGCATAAGCCTGCATCTTTTCTTCTTCTGAACAACGACCTATCATCTTTACATTTTTTATTTTCTTTTCTCGAATACTGTTTTCGATCCTTTTTCTATCTGGACCATCACCAACAATGACGAATGTCGCTTCTTTACATTGAGGAGCAATTGCAATAATTCTGTCAATTCCTTTACTTGGATGTATTCTTCCTAAATAAAGCACCATCAATCCACTGATTTTGTGTTTTTTTCTAAATATAGTGCTGTTTCTTTTCTTGAGATAGTCTTTTTTAATTCCTGGTGGTAAAATAATTACATTTTTTTTCTTTCCGAACTTACTTAGCAACCATCTTTCCTCTGCTTTTGTTTGGACAATAACTTTATCAGTCATATAGAGCAACAAGTCTCCCAATGTTTTATCAAATAAAGGAATAATCAGATTCATTAGCGGTGAACGAAGTTCTTCGGGATATTCTGGCCAATGTACTCCGAGTACGGTCTTCTTTCCTCGAAGCTTTGCAATCAATAAAGTCAAGTTATGGGGTTGTCTAAATGCATTTACATGTAAAATATCATAGTCTTCAGTTAGTGCTTTCCACCATGCTAGTGGAAAAAAAGGAGTATAGTAACTTAATTTAGCTACAGTTGGCAATCTTTCTATGCTTACGTTATTGATTTCTTCTTTTTTCTTTGGTGAAGTACCTGCTCTTAATGAGTCTGATGTCCAGACTACAACTTCATGTCCTAGTTTTGCTAGCTCTTTTGTTTCTTCAAGCAAGTGTGTTTCCATACCACCTTCTACTGGATAAAAGAAAGAGCAGACACGAATTATTTTCATGGGAATACCTCTGCAACTTTTGCTACTACATCACTTTCGTAAATGGAACGCATACATTCATAATTTTTCTTATACACACAATATGTTCTTCGACACCCAACACAAGCTTCTTTTTCTTTCCAAATATAAGTGCTTTTTTTAGAAGTTGGACCCCAACACGTAGGGATGTCGCGCCCGAATAACACTACTATAGGTGTTTTTGTAGTCGAAGCAATATGGGTCATGGAAGTATCGACAGTAATAATAAGATTTACTTGATCTGCTAAAGCTACTAGTTGTTGTAAAGTTGTTCTTCCTGCAAGATTATGTGTCTTTTCTTTTTGTCTGATATTTTTTCTTATATATTCTATATCATGATGATCTTCTTTTGCTCCTGTGAACAGGATTGTTGCTTTATATTTTGTTATTAGTATATCGGCAAGTCTTGCAAATCTTTCTGGAATCCATCGGTTGGATGGGCTTTTAGATGCAGTATGCATAATTATCTTCTTTCCTTTCCAATGATTAAGGAATTTCTTTACAATTTTTTCAGCTTTTGCATCAAGAGCGATTTCTAGTTTCGGTTTTTCTTTTGGATGTATGTTCATTGCTCGAAGAACATCTAAATTATCTTCCATTTTATGCTGCCATTTCAGATTTGGTTTCACTTTTTTATTCAAAAAGAAGCCCTTGCCTGAAAACATACCTACTTTTGTTGCACCAACACGATATTTTACTCCTCCTAAGAGTAGCAAGGAACTTATTTTGAAAGAACCTGGATGCAGAATTATTCCCAGATCATATTTTTTTTCTTTAATTTTTTGTACTGTTTCTTTCCAACTTTTATGTATAATTATCTCATCAATATTTTTGTTGCCTTCTGCTAAAAGTTTTGTTTCTGGTTTAATCAGAATGTCTATTTTAGCATTTTTATATTTTTCTCGAAGAGCCTTAAAAGTTGGTGTAGCTACAACGAAGTCTCCTAGTTGCAACATCTCTATAATCAGTATCCTATTTACTTTTTGAGGAAATTTTTTGAATTTAAATGGATTTAACACTAGATAGAGCAGATAATCTAATTGCACTACTTTATCACGTAGCTTGTCTTCTATACGTCTTAAGGGATGTATTGGCATCTTACCAAGAATTAGATTGGCTTTAAAAACCTTTATCTGTCAGTCTAAGCCGCTTTCTGGCTATAGAGACAAAAGCCACCATTTTCTGCCTTTAAAGAAAAACCACACTGTTCAAAGAAACTACAACTTTCTTTTCCTATTACTTCAGTTGTTTCTAATATTTCCATTTTTTCTGTGAATTGCTTACAATCTCTTTTTACGTGTGCTTGACTTAGTAATTCTATCTCTTGCTTATACTCTTTATTTTTTACATGAATATAATGCCCGTTGTATGTACTTTTTTGATGATAGATTGCAGCATAAGCTACAATTGCTTTTGGATAAATGCTTGGTGGTAGACCAAACAAAGCATATCTCTCCTCAATTTTTGGAATAAGTTCGAGCAAATCTTGTACTTCTTCATTTGGAACTTCAAAATAGACAGTATAGAAAAGAGCAATACTACAACTTATGACTATGGCAGCAAAGACACCCAGATATAAGAACGTTTTATTTCCCTTTGGTTCGTTAACTATTTGCATGAGACAATATGCTCCAAGTATAATGAAGAGTGAAAAATAAGGACTAGGAAAAATATCCTTTAATGCAGGAATAAATGCAGTAATTCTTGTTGCAAATGCTATAGCTAATACTATTAGTGGTGCAAAGAAATACAGTGTTGTTTTTTCTTTTCTTTCTTTCCACATGATGTAGAATAATATCAAAAATATTAACGGAAATATGAAAGCACCTGCCTGTTTTAACAACAATTCTTTTTGGAACATTAATAACCATCTTCCTTGTTCTAATGAAGTTACAACACTATCTCCCAGATTAATTACATAAGGTATAGACCAGAATGTTGTTAGTAGAAATCCTATGACTGCAGCACTCATTGCTTTAAATCTTTCACTTCCTTTTTTACAAAGTACGAAACCAAGGAAAAGCATTGCAGCGAAAATCGCGACAGCTACATAAGTAAGAATAATAGCGGCAAACACTAGGGATGTCCAATATATCTTTGCGTCAATTTTCTTATCTTTGTAATAGATTAATATCCAGAATAACATAATGAACCATACCCAAGCCAGCATCTCGTGCGGTCTTCCTGTTCTGAGAAATCCTCTAATGGCGTTAGCATTTGCAAATACGATTAGAAAAAACAATACTCTTAACCAAGGTTTGATGTTCAAGTGTTTACCAAATTTATAAATAAACACAAAAGCAATGATTAATGTGATTATCACTGCGATGAATGTTGCAATCTTGACATCTCCAGACATAACATACCAAGGATATGCAAACCAATACCAGCCCGGAGGCGTAAAGAGAAATGCTGTAAATCCATTATACCAATATTGACACATTTGATGAAAACCGCAGGCATCTAAGAAAAAAAGTTGTGCCATGTAAGAACTGATATCATTGATATTGTCTGTTGGAAAGTATTTTGTAATTTTTGCAAAATCAAGCAATCTAATAATCAGAGTTATTGCTAAGAGAACAATCGATGCTCCAATAGTCCATTTTTTCCAATTAATCTTACTGATTTCCATACTCTTTTTTCTTTATTTAGGGCTATAAATGTTTCCTTTAAGTGTTATTTCTTCTTTTCTATTGATCCTTGCATAAACCTTATAAATAGTTTTTCTGCTTTCTTTTTATGCGTTCACTAACACAACAGCAATCACATCAGGAAGCTGGATATTTTTTTCCTTATCATTATTTGGACTTGTCTGTTCCTGAATACACTTATCTTTGGCACATAGAATATCTCAATTATCTTCAAACTGTTAAACATTTATTAAAGTCTTATCATTGTAAATCTGTTCTTGATACAGGTTGTGGAGATGGTCGTTTTTGTTATGAACTCAAGAAAGAGGGGTTTACAGTAACGGGAGTTGATTATTCAGAACGTGCTCTCCAATTTGCCAAGGCGTTTAATCCAGAAGTTCCTTTTTCTGTTCAAAATATAGAACATCTTCGCTTTAAGCAACAATTTGATGCTGTTGTTTTAATAGAAACTTTAGAACATATTATTCCAGAACGTATTCCTTTGGTTCTCAAGAGTATTGCTAATATCATGCATAAACATAGCATATTTATTATTACTGTTCCGACAACTAATCAACCATTAGCAGACAAACACTACCAACACTTTACTCCCAATCATTTAACTGCAACATTATCTTCTTATTTTACCATTGTTCAGCTTCTCGGAGATTCCAATACTGGCTATAAAAGATCTGTTTATCTTTTTCTTAAAAAGATCTGCTATCTTCTTTTTCCCTTTAGAAAAAAGCTTCCTTTTATTCAACGAGGCCTTGTTTCTTTACAATCTTATTATAAGAAGCATTTAGCAAATGGAGACCCCAACACCTCTCTTCGCCTTATTGCTGTTTGCAAGAAGAAATAGGTAGTTTTTGCTTGACGTAAGGCATTTAAACAACACTACAGTCTTTTTCTCATGAAACTCTCTTCAGTTCAAGTTCTTTATTCAGCACTTGATGTGGACTATCCTGGAACCCATGGCGGATCAACACATGTAGGAGAGGCAGCACTCTCTTTGTCTACTCTTTGTAAACATGTTTTTCTACTTTGTAAGCATAGCAAAGGACAACCCTTTCTTGAATGCCGTCCTAATCTTACTATCTATCGTTTTCCCATTCCCTCAGTTTCTTTTCTTCGCGTTCTTTGCTATTTTCTTTATCCTTTTCTCTTTTCTCTTTTCCTCTTTTTCTTTCGAAACATTTCTTTAGTCTATGAACGAGGACGTATTTTTGGCGGTGGAGCTATCGTGACTGGTTTTCTTTTTCGAAAAAAAACTGTTTATGAACTTAATGAACCTATTTTAGGAGTTCCTGTTGCCTTGGGTGTATTCAAGAAATCTTCTTTGCTCTATACTCTTCTCTTTGCTTGGCATTCCTTTATTTTACGTTGCAGCAGCTTTGTTACTCTTACTCATAAATCATCACTTGATGGTATTTCTCATCCTCATGTACTCTTGATTCATTATGGGGCAGATCCTGATGTATTTAGTCCACAACCACCTGATCCTTCCTTAGTCTCTACTTACGATCTTACACCAGGGAAAACACTCCTCTATGTTGGAAGCTTTTCTCGCTGGCATGCTTGTGACTCTCTTCTTCGCGCTTTTGCGCAAGTTGTACGTCATGAAAAATCTGCCAAACTGCTTATGGTTGGAAAAGGTGAACAAGTAAATTCCCTTATGAGTTTAACTAAACGCCTACGACTTACTAAATCTGTTTTTTTCGTTGGTAAAATTCCTTTAAAAGAAGTTCCTAAGTATATCAATGCAAGCGATATTTGTTTTGCTCTTTTTGATCGCAATTATCTTCCCTTTCAACTTTTTGGCTACTACTATTCTCCTATAAAACTCCATGAATACAAATCTTGTGGCAAGACTGTGATTGCAAGTGATTACCCTCAACTTCGAGAACTTGTAAAAAATGATTTTAATGGCTATACTGTTTGCGAGACTGACATTCCAGAACTTCAAAAAACTATTCGATCTCTTCTTCAAAGACCACAGCTTCTGAAAAAAATGGGAGCTTATAATCGACGAGAAGTCTTACGCAAATATACCTGGGACAAATTTAACCTTACTATTCTAGAGAAGATTTTTAAACAGTAATTCCGCCTTTTTACCTATGTCTTTTTCATCCTCAGATTTGGAAGCTGTACAGTGCTTATTATGCCGAGCAGATGATGCAGAACCTAGATTTACCAAAGATGGACTCGAAGTAGTTCGCTGCAGGAGATGTCATCTTCTTTATGTCAATCCACGTCTTACTGCGAAAGCCTTGAGCAGATAGTACAATAAAGAT
>JAUXTV010000131.1 GCA_030679025.1 Candidatus Woesearchaeota archaeon | reverse complement strand
ATGGTAGTGGAATATGCAGAGACACAACAAAGGTTAAGAGATGGACTCTATATGAGGCAGATTGCGGAAAGAAATCCTGATTTAATAGATGCTTCAAAAGTAAACCTTTATGTTAACGGGCTTGAAACGAGATTAGAAACTTTAGAAAACCATCCAGACCGAATTGCTCAACATGATTGGGAACAAAAAGACATTGCACTTAGAAACAGATGTATAACATATTCCATGTTAGGGATGGGACTTCTCTTTGGAAGCACTATGCTGGGCTTCGTTGGTTGGTGGATGATGCTAGAGAGGAAAGATAAACTTGTTCAAGCTCTTCAGAAAAAAGTCTAGTAAGATCCTATTGAAGAAAATTCAGAGAAGATAATAGAGATCAAGAGGAACTTTAAGCAGCATTGTAAACGAAAGACAAATATTATCTTTTGACAGTTTTGACAGGTTGCGCCATATTCCAAAAAGCCTCGAAGGCAGTTCTAAAAGACGTAGCGATATCCTCGTTTTTGATGACAAAGGTAATGCGCATTATGGGTTCTCGCTAAAACAAGTAAGACAGGGAGAATTTGTAGCGTATGATTCAAAAATGATCAACTAACAGATAAAATATTAAGCAACTAAATATGCACAGTCATTAGAAAGTATTATAAAAAAAGATAGTTAAGGTAAAAAGGTGGGGAAGTATGAATTTTGGAAGGATTGGAAAAGAAAAACAAAACTAGAAGAATCTGCCATAGAATCAATAAAGATTGCAAGGAAATTAATTCTAGCTGAACTCCCCAAAGAACAAATTGTCGCTATATATGCCAAAGGCAGTTTTGTTCGAAGAGAGATGAACGAAAAAAGTGATGTAGATACAACTACCATAGTAAAAGAAAGCAGATATCTAAAAAATCTAAAAGTACTAGAAGAAAAATATCTCCATGAATATAAGCCACAAATACAATTTTCTGGATATTCTCTTTGGGAATTGAAACATAATAAACGAGTACTTTCAGGTAAAAAATTAAGAGCAAGCCCGAGCAGAATGGTACAGCATCTTAAACACTATAAATTACTCTATGGCAAACAACTAAGGAAGGAAGAATTTCATCAAGGACCTCCAAAAGGCCATTTAAGAGGCATGGTGTTTGCATTCAAAAATATTTTTCTTCCCGGATATAAAGAAAAGAAATTTGGGTTTTCTGAAGTTGCAAAACAAGTATTTTGGCTGGTTGAAAATGAACAGATATGGAAAGGAAAGAATCCTCCCTATCATTGGAAAAAATTAGCAAAATCAATCAAGGATAAAAATCACATAATTCACGATGCCTTAAGATTGAGATTAAATCCAACTAAAGACAAAGCTGAAAGGAAAGAATTCATAAGAAAACTTAAAGTATATCTTTCTGAACTTGAAAAATTAGTCAAGGAGTAGAAACTAGCCCAAGACTAAGAGTAATACTACTAGTTGGTCCTAAAACGTCCAGTGAACAAGATTTATATATCCCAAAAGAATAAAAAAATATCATCTCGTGGGAGGGTTGATCATGAAGATATCATCAAGAAAAGGAAATGTTAAATCATGGGTTATTGGAATAATTATTCTTATCGCAGTTATCGCTGTCATAGTAGGATTAAATAAGAATGCTAGACAAGAAGTGTCAACAGGAGAAGCTATTAAAATTGGGTTTCTCGGTCCGTTAACAGGTGATGCTGCAAGTATCGGCACGAACGCACAAAAAGGAGTAGAGTTAGCAGTCAAGGAAATCAATGAAGCTGGCGGTATTAATGGTAGAAAAATTGAAGTAACTTATGAAGATGGTAAATGTAATGCTAAAGATGCTGCAACAGCAGGCAATAAATTAATCAATTTGGATAAAGTCACAGCTATTGTTGGTGGTTTATGTTCATCAGAAACTATGGCTATTGCTCCAGTAGCAGAACAGCAAAAAGTCATTGTCTTTTCTTATTGTTCTTCAGCTCCGACAATTACTACTGCAGGAGATTATATATTTAGAGATTATGCGTCAGATGCCTATGAAGGTTTCTATGCTGCAGGTATAGCCAAAGAAAAATTGAATGCGAAGAATGTTGCAATTTTATATTGTTTGAGTGACTGGTGTGTCGGTATCAAAGATGTTTTCAAGAAAACATTCACTGATGCAGGTGGTAGTGTTGTAATTGAAGAAGGATATGAACAATCAACAAATGATCTCAAGACACAATTGACAAAGGTCAAGCAAGCAAATCCTGATATGCTCTACTTTGTAGGATACACAGAAGCTTCTATTATTGGTATCAATCAGATGAAGGAGCTAGGTGTTGATGTTCCAACATTGGGAGCAAATGCATGGGATGATGCAAAGATCTGGGCAGAAACTGGTGCAGCTGGTGAAGGAAAGATGTGGGCAGTAATCAATACTCCTCTTACTAATGCATTCAAAGAAAAAATGCGAAGTGTCAGTGTAGGAGAGGTCACACTTTGTACTCCACAAGCTTATGATGCAACCAGGATCTTAGCAGATATCATGAAGCGAGTAGGTACAGACACCACTAAAATAAAAGACGAGCTCTACAAAGTTAAAGACTATCAAGGAGTCTCGGGTGTAATCACTTTAGATAACAACGGTGATCTTGCCTCAGCTAGTGGTTTTGTCACGAAAGTAGCAAAGAGTGGTAAAGGAGAGATACTCTATAAGTAAATCTTCTTTTCTTTTTTATTTTCTTTCTTTTTTTCTGTAATCTTTTCGGTAGAATTCAGTTTTTTCGAAATATCATCCATAAATAACGGAAGTACATCGCTTTTTCTGTAAATGTTTCGGATTTTTTCGGGATAAGATCTTAAGAAGTAATTGTCTCTTGAAGATATGTATCGAGTATACCGCTTAGATATCTTTAAGAAGAAGATAAAAAAATATTCTCCAGAGTTTCAAAGATGGGTCGATAAAGTTGAAAATCAATTAAAACTGAATCCTTATGTAGGAGATCCTATCTACGTTGAATGGTTTAGAGAAAAAAGAAGAGATAATTTCCGTTTGTATTTTTACATTTTTGAAGATCTCAAAGGAGTTTATTTAGCGGGAATAAGTGATAAAGATAATCAACAAATAGTTATAGACACTTTATGGCTCTTTTTTCAAGTGGAGAAAGACACATTAAGAAATACCTTTGAACAACAAGGAAATTAAATTATCTAACTCTAGTCATTTTACCATTTTTAAAATCTTTTATGCTTTGTACTAATTGCTGGTACAAGTCTTCATCTATAACTAATTTTTGGTTAATGTTTCTTCTTTCTTCTTTCTTGTGAAGGAGTGTGGTTTCCATAGTGATACAGGAAAGATTAGTGTTTATATATTTTTCCATAAAAAATCCGGAAATCTTTCGGAATGTCGAAAAAACACTTCCAGAATCTTTATTAAGAACTAATCTGTTGAAAATATCATGTCTGCATTAATCCAAGTGATCATGAATGGTCTTATTGCAGGCAGTATTTATGCTTTAGTCGCAGCAGGATTCTCTATCATCTACAGCACAAATAAGTTTATTCATTTTGTCCATGGTGCAGTCATAGCATTCGCAGCCTATATGCTCTATGCCTCTTTCACATTGATGAATCTTCCTTTTAGTATAGGAATCATTTGTACACTTATACTAACAGCACTACTGGGATGGCTTTTGTATAAGCTAATCTACCGTCCACTGCTCAAGAAAAAAGCATCCATGGTTATTCTGTTGATCGCTTCCTTAGGATTATTAATTTTGATAGAAAATCTTTTGCAAGCAGTCTTTGGTGCAGATATCAAGACTATCAATGCGTTTACAATTACAAAAGGATGGACTATTGCTGGTGCAATCATTACTCCTTTGCAAGTAGTTATCATGGCTATTGCGCTTCTCACTTTAGTTGTTGTGTATATAGTAATGCAGAAAACAAAATTAGGTCGTCATATGCGTGCAGTTGCAGACAATAAAGAA
>JAUXTV010000126.1 GCA_030679025.1 Candidatus Woesearchaeota archaeon | reverse complement strand
ATAAGGCATTCCTAAAAGGATTAAAATCAATTTATAGAACTGTCCAAGGAAAAGGTATTTTCTTTTTAGAAGCAGATTCTCCAATTGGCTTTAGAAGTTTTCATGCAGATTTCCAACCAGCCGAAGGAAGTTTAGTATTTGAATGGACTGGTGATAGAGAGCCGTATGACTGCAAAAGATTTGGCGTTAGAGAGTTTAGAGCTGGTGAATGGATAGAGGTTAGAACACTTCCTCAAAGAAATTTAGCTTCTTATTTGATAAGTTTAGGTATCACCGAAGCATTAATCTGCGGAGAAATTGGAATTCATGAAAGAGAACGAAATCATTTATCCGAAGGTTGTGTTGGTGGAATTTTTTACAAATTGGGAAAAAGAATTGATATCAAGGGAGTTAAAAATGGCATGTTCCCCAGAGTTTTCAAAAGAGAAAGAATCGAAGAAATTTTGGATAGAGTTCCAACCGAAGTTGGAGATAGTGAGTGGAGAAAGAAATGGAGAAGGAAAGTTAGAAGAGAGTGGCTTCGAAAGTGGGATCATCTTTACGGACAGGCAGTAGAACTACCACAATAGAATAGAAATAGTTTTAAACCATTAAATTAAGTTTTCTGAACATAGCCCTGTCGTCTAGCGGCCAAGGATATCGGACTCTGGATCCGGTGACCGAGGTTCAAATCCTCGCAGGGCTATTTCTTTCATAAAGTTTATATAGCAACCTAAGTTTGCCAAATTGGGGTTTCAATGGTACTAAAAATACTTCCAGTAACATCATCAGAATTAGAAAAAATTGCAGAACAGTATGGAACTCCTTTTCATTTATATGATGAAGCGGGAATTGTAAAATCTGCTCAAGAGATGTATGGGGCATTTGATAGATTAAAAGGATTTCAAAATTTCTTTGCAGTAAAAGCATTGCCAAATCCACACATCCTGCAAATATTGGCAAGATACAGAATGGGCGCTGACTGCAGTTCAGTTCCGGAAATACATCTCGCGCAAATGGCAGGGATAGAACCTAGAAATTTAATGTTCACTTCAAATAATACTTCAGATCAGGCTTTTCATGAAGCTTCTTTTGCAGGAGCAACAATAAATCTTGATGATATTACGTTCATAGAAGCCTTGAAAAGAGCTGCAGGCGATTTACCAGAAACTTTGTGTTTTAGATATAATCCAGGTGCTGAAAGAGCAGGTGTAGATTCTGTAATAGGTCAACCAGTCGAAGCCAAGTATGGATTAACAAGACCTCAAATTTTCGAAGCATTAGAAAAAGCAAGAAGTTTCGGAGTAAAAAACTTTGGTTTGCATACAATGGTAGCTTCAAACGAAAGAA
>JAUXTV010000122.1 GCA_030679025.1 Candidatus Woesearchaeota archaeon | reverse complement strand
AACCAAAGACTCCATCAAAGGAGACAGGAGGTAAGAGCAAAAGACATGAGTGAAATTTGCCCGAAGTGTGGGCTCTTTAAAGAGCTCTGTGTTTGTGAGACGATCGCCAGAGAAGATCAGCGCATCACCATATCAACAATCAAGCGAAAGTTTGGTAAGTTGACAACAATGGTTAACGGCATCGACCCAAAATCTATCGACATCAAAGATGTCGCAAAGAAGCTGAAGTCGAAGTTGGCATGTGGCGGCACAGTCAAAAACAGCATCATCGAATTGCAAGGTGAGCACAGACACAAGGTCAAAGAAGAGCTAATAAAACTCGGTTTCGCTGCTGAAACAATCGATGTCGCTTAAGATGCACCGAAGAGACATTCCACGTCGCGAGCTCATAGGGCTCGAAGTGAAGGTCGTCGATGCAAGCAACAAAGACCTCATCGGTATCCATGGAATCATGGTCAACGAAACGAAGAACACACTCGTCATTGAACACGAAAACAAAACAAAAACAGTGTTCAAAGATCAAGTCACGCTCCAAGTCAAGATGGATGGAAACACCGTCCGGATTGATGGTAAGATGCTCCTTGGAAGATCCGAGGATCGTGTAAAAAAATAACAATGGAAACGAAAAAACAAACCAAAAAAACAGAAGCAGCTCCTAAGAACGAGCGATCAATCGGTATAGATGTGCCTTTCCCGCAGAAAAGCTGCACTGAAGAGAAATGCCCATTCCATGGCAACTTGAAAGTACATGGTCGTATCTTTGTTGGAACAGTCATCAAGGATGTTTTCCACAAGACAGTTACTATAGAATTCGCGCGTCAATTTTATGTGCCTAAGTACGAACGTTATGAAAAAAGGAGAACGCGTATCAAGGCTCATATTCCAGCATGTCTCGATGTAGCGAAAGGAGATATGTTGAAAATAGCAGAAACACGTCCATTATCAAAGACAAAAAATTTCGTTGCAGTTGAGGTTATGAAAGAATGAAAGCAGTCAAAGCAAATATTGTAAAATCATTGCCACATCGAGCGCAAGTGCCAACTTGTGATAACTCTGGTGCAAAAGTATTGCGCATTGCATCTATTCGTGGTCAAAAAACAGTCAAAGGAAGATATCCTAAATGTGGGGTTGGCGATTTCATTATGGCTTCAGTTATCAAGGGAAGTCCAGAAATGAGAAAGACAGTAGTCCCAGCAGTCATTGTTCGTCAGAAAAAAGAATATCGTAGACCTGATGGTACTCGTGTTTGTTTCGAAGACAATGCGGCAGTTGTCTTGAAAGATGAAAAAGGATCTCCAAAAGGAACAATCTTCAAGGGACCTATCGCTAAGGAGGCAGCAGAACGTTGGCCTGAAATTGCCAAAGTAGCTAGCATCGTGATTTAACTATGAATAACAAATATTCTTCACAATGGAATAGAAGCACGCAAACACGCAAGCAGCGCAAATATAGACATAACGCTCCTCTGAATGTTCGTCAACGCTTCCTTGCAGCTCCATTAGCTGAAGCATTACGTAAGAAATATGGCAAACGTACAGCCCAAGTGCGCAAAGGAGACACAGTGACTATTCTTCGTGGACAATTTAACAAGCATAAAGGAAAAGTTGATCGTGTCGATATTAAAAGATCAAGAATATTTATCGAAGGAGCGCAGACAATCAAGCGCGATGGTTCAAAAATCCTCTATCCGATTCATGCATCAAAAGTCCGCATTGAGGACTTAGTTTTGGAAGACAAAAAACGTAAAGCAATGTTCGAGGTTAAAAAATAATGGCACACGTCAAACGCTTATCAGCACCTAAAGCTTGGAGATTAAATCGTAAAGAACAGACCTTTACAGTGAAACCAAGCGCAGGTCCACAGAAATATGAGCATGCGCTCGCAATTACAGTAGTCCTTCGTGATATGTTAAAAGAAGTGCGAACGACAAGAGAATGTAAAAAAATTATGCAGGAAGGAAAAATCTTGATCAATGGTAAAAAAAGAAAAGATCATCGTTTCCCTGTAGGCATCTTTGATATCATTAGCATACCTGTAATTAATGAAAACTTCATAATGCTTTATGATAAAACAGGGCATATTCATCCTCAAAAAATCAGTAAAGAGGAAGCTGACCACAAAGTAGTCAAGATAATCGGTAAAAAAATGTTAGCAGGAAAGAAAATTCAAATTAATTTGTTTGATGGAAGAAATATTCTAGTAGACAAAGGAGATTATCGTGTCGGAGATACAATTTTGCTGACAGCAGACAATAAGATCAAGAAGCATTTGAAGTTCGAAAAAGGTGCTACTATCTATTTAATTGGTGGTAAACACAAAGGAACCATCGGAACCTTAGAAGAAATTAAACCTATGGAAGGCATCCAATCTGATCGTATTATTTTCAAAACTAAAGAAGGTAAAATCGAAACCTTGCAGGAATATGCCTATATCATTGAAAAGGCATTCACACACTAAATATGACAGACAACAACCTTATGCGCGAAATCAAGATCGACAAGATCACCTTAAACATAGGTTCAGGTGGACCTGGTGAAAAGCTTGAAAAAGCATTGAAGCTCTTAAAAAAAGTCTCAGACATGACTCCAGTAAAAACAAAAACCAAAAAGCGTATCCCAACCTGGGGAATTCGTCCTAATTTGGAAATTGGCGCAAAAGTAACCATCAGAGGAAAAAAAGCTGAAGAGCTTTTGAGAAGATTATTAGTTGCCAAGAAAAATAAGCTCACTAAAAGAAAGTTCGATAAGTTCGGAAATCTTTCCTTCGGTGTTGAAGAATACATCAGTATCCCTGGAGTTGAGTATGACTCTACCATAGGAATTATTGGTTTCGAATGTGCAGTCTCACTCAAACGTAATGGTTATAGAATTGCAAGACGCCGTGTTATGGCTCATCCGATTCCAAGTAGCCATCGCATAACGCAAGAAGAAAGCATGCAATATATGAAAGAAAAATTCAACTTAACAATCGAGGCATAAAATGACCACAAGCAACTACAACAAAGTATTCAAGCAATTGAAAAACAAACCAGCAAAACTGGAGAAGTACAAGAAGCATAATGCTCCTAAGAAACGCAACTGCGGCGTTATGGGAAAAAAATGCAGGCGTTGCGGCAGTACTCGAGCACACATTCAAAAATACGGTCTTCATTTATGTAGGCGATGTTTCCGTGATATCGCATTGAAGATTGGATTCAGAAAATACAGTTAAAGGAACAAAAAAATGTTAAACGACCCACTAGCAAATGTTTTGAATAACATCATGAACGCACAGCGCGTTGGTAAGATGTCCTGTATAGCAACACCTGTATCAAAAATGACTAAACAAGTCTTGCAAATGATGCAGGATGGTCATTATATTGGCGCAGTAGAATACAAGGATGTCAAGGGCGGTATTGCTAATATTACTCTCTTAGGAACAGTCAACAAATGCGGAGTTATCAAGCCACGCTTCTCTGTCCAAAAAGAAGACTATACTAAATTCGAGAAGCGTTTCTTACCAGCACGTGACTTTGGTATGATTATTGTCTCTACATCACAAGGGTTGATGACTCATGGAGAAGCAAAACAAAAAGGCCTCGGAGGAAAATTAATTGCATTCATTTACTAACATGGCAACGCAACAAAGAACAAAGGACAAGGGGATCATGTACAAGATGAATGTACCTGAAGGTCTCTCTTTAGAAATGAATGAGACTGGAGTAATCAAAGTTAAAGGAACAAAAGGCGAAGCAATAAGACAATTAATGCATCCTCTAGTGTCCATTAAAAAAGAAGGTAATGGTCTTACACTTATAACAAAATCAAGCAAGAAGAAAAGCAAGCGCATGGTAAATAGCTATCATGCACACATCCTGAACTTGTTTCGTGGTGCTAAAGAAGGATTCACTTATAAATTAAAGATTTGTTCAGGTCACTTTCCCATGACAGTCAAACAAGAAGGAGAAAAAATAGTCGTTAGCAACTTCCTCGGTGAAAAAATTCCAAGAACTGCACAGATTATGCCTGGTGCAAAAGTAAAAATTGACAAAGATACTATCACTGTCGATGCTGCAAATGTAGAAACAGCAGGACAAACTGCGGCTAATATTGAAATTGCAACAAAGATCAAAGGTCGCGATCGTCGTACATTCCAAGACGGTATTTACATTATTGAAAAGCCAGTAAAAGTGCATTAACATGGAAAAAGCAGTAGAATTACGCAATGCAAGAAAGGCAAAGAA
>JAUXTV010000104.1 GCA_030679025.1 Candidatus Woesearchaeota archaeon | reverse complement strand
ATTATTATGATCGTGGTACTCAAGTTTCTTTCGTTATTCTTCCAGTTGCAGAACAACAACCTCAGCAAGAAAAAACAACACAAGGAGAATCTACATGAAAGTATCTAATCAACTTTTAGTAGTGTTGTTAGTGCTTGCCTTATTGAGCATTGTTACCAGCATAATTCTTATTTTAGAAAGATTAGGGGCTCCAGGTTTTCTCACTGGCTTAGCAACTTTTGATACGGGTGTTGTGAATGTGACTATTTCAGCGACTACAGATATTAATTTTATTGAACCTGCGAATGTTGACTTTGGATCAGGAACTTTAGTGAGTTCGAGTGTAGCAGGAGTTAATACTTCACTGAATACTTCTGATCCTGCTTGGGGCGGAGGTGCTAACCCTAGTACTTTTGCTGAGCCTGGACCTTTCACTGTGAGAAATGACGGCAATACTGAAGTCAATTTATCTGTCAATAGCAGCAATACTGCTGCAACTTTTATAGGCGGCACTAGCCCAGGTTATTATTTTGTTCCCTCACCTACTGGCACTGGAAGAGATGGTTGTGGTGGCGATGATGGTAATAATATTACAGCATGGAATTCAACTCTTACTGCATTTAGCAGTACTGCAGTTACTATTTGTGAGAACTTAACTTTTTCAGACAATGGTGATGAAATTAATATTAGCATATTCATTGATATTCCTTATGATGCGACTACAGGATTGAAAACAGATAGCGGATTTGAGGTGCACGCTGGTCTCTTCTCTTAAACTTGAAACTTAATTTATTTTATCGTCTTTTAGATTTATTATATCTCTGAAAATGCTTTAATCACTTAGTATTTATCTAAGAAGTTAATTAACCGGCTCTGTAGAAAACTTGAATAACCCATGCAGTCATTAGACTGCGATGGGGGGTAGGAGTAAGCTACCCATGAAAGAGAAGAAAAGAACTGTTTATTATAGGTTTGTACGGCAACTGCTTGATGTGTTACGACGATCACATGTGCGGATGTTTCCGCACAAGCATGATCCTAAAAAGTATGGTGTGTGGGCTCATGCAATTCTTTTAGCATTAAAAGCCCTTGAAAATAAACCATACCGCTGGATTGTGGAGATGATTGCAGAGATGCAAGGTATCTTGAGCTCATAGGTATCACTCAAGCTCCGCATTGGACAACGTTGCACAAAGCAGCGCAGCGTTTACGCAACAGTTTTGTTGCGTGTCTTGTTGCTTCTTTTGTTCAGCGAACAAAAAGCCAGCGTATTCGCGCTGGCATTGACGCGACAGGATTGCAGCCAACGCATGCAAGTTCTTACTACACGACTGTCCTCAAGAAAGACAGGAAGAATCGCAGGAAGATTCGAAAACACATTAAACTCAGCACAGTTGTTGATCTCACACATCAACTGCCAATGTGCTTCAAGATTCGAAGAGGACCAGCAAGTGATCATCTTGACTCAATGTCTTTGGTGCGGAAAGCGCACCAATTGAAATTATTCAAGAGTTTTGATGCGGATAAAGGCTACACCAAAGAAGATTTGCGCAGATTTGTTGTTGAGAAATGTCATGCGGAAGACCGCATCAAGTTCAAACATCCTGAAGTGCCTATCTGGCGAACAAAAGGTCAATATCTCAAACGAGCGAAACGCAGAAAACTGCGAGCGAATTATCGCTCGCTCTGTGAAACATTTCACAGCGTCTTGAAAAGGAAAACAGGGAGTGCGGTACGCGCAATAACTGTGCGTATGCAAAATAAGGAAGTGAGCTTCAAGATACTTGCATGCTCTGCATTGCGCAGAGCAATGAGTTCCCTGTTCAGGGAACTTTTCTACAGAGCC
>JAUXTV010000042.1 GCA_030679025.1 Candidatus Woesearchaeota archaeon | reverse complement strand
ATGAGTGTTTCAAATTGATAAATAGAACACAAACTGCCATTTTATGCGACGACGCCAATGGTTGGGAAAGGGGGTTGGGTAAATGTTCTAGGCTACGTCGGCACTATATTAACTACAACCTGTATAAAGTTGGGTCAATACATGAGATGATTTATTATCCCTTTGTTCTTGGAAATAAAAAAACTTTTAAAATCGGTAGCTTAGAGTTAGAATATATTAGAGAGAATTCAAATTCCGCTTGGAGAAATTGCAGAGCGTTTGAGTTACCTTTAAGCAAGTGGTTTATTGAAAAATATAATAACGATATTTTGGAGATCGGGGATGTAACGTGTCACTATTCATTTTTCAAAGAACATGTGGTTGTTGATCCTTTTGGGCCATATGAAAAATCTATTCGTAAATCGGCTGAATTAGTTGACTATACCGGTCTTAACGTTTTGAGTATTAGCACTTTAGAACACTTAAACGATACAGAGTACGAAAATAATGACCCCAATTTAGGTATCAAAGTTTTACAAAAGATTCATAATGAAGCCCAAAATTATTTAATCACAATTCCCATTGGCGCTTGGCGTCCTATGGAAGACTTTCTAATGAATCAAAATGACATAAAATATACTTTCTTGCAAAGAGAAAGTTATCGTTTAGATACAAATAATTGGACTAATAAAAACGACAAGAATCTTTTTTATGAAAATTATTTGCATTTCGACTATCACTTAGATTACTATGGATGTGGATCGGTCGTGTGTGTTATTTCGAACTTAAAGGAAATATATGATTGCGAGCGGAGTTTATCATAATAGAGAGTTTTACGTAGACGATTCTAATACGTATTGTTTAGACCTAAAAAATAGACAGCCGTCTTGTGGTATTTATGCTATATCTGGCGATAATCGCGTTTTAGGTGTTCAAACATGTTTGTATATAGGTAGTACTCAAGATTGTAGTAAAAGAATTAAAGACGGGCACATTCGGCGTATTAAAAAAGATCAACATTCTAACTGTCATTTACAACAAGCGGTCAAAAAAGATGGGCTAGAAAATTTTTCTTATTTTGTATTAGAGACTTGCGATCCCAACGAAAGAATCAATAGAGAACAAAATTGGTTAGATTATTATAATTCATTGAGTGAAACGGTTAGTCCTAAACCGCTTTTTAATATGGTAGAGATTGCGGATCGTCCTCCCATTACATCAGAATCTATTCGAAAATCTGTTTCAAAAAAAGCGAAAGAATATATAATAACTTTCCCAGATGGACATGAAGAAATTCACAAGAATTTGGTTGAATTTTGTAAAAAATACGGTTTACATAGAGCCAGTGTTGCAAAAATTGCGACAGGTATGCAGAAACAGCATTGTGGATTTATGGCGAGATACATTACTGATACAAAACAGCGATATGTTGATAATACTTGGAAATTAAAATTTAATAAAAAATCTACCGACGCGGCTAAACAATTTACCACCAGAGAGTATATAGTTACATTCCCCGATAATCATAAAGAAAAAATCCGTAATTTAAAAGAATTTTCAGAAAAAAGGGGATTTTCCTATTCTTCTATGCAAAATGTTGCTAGAGGTGTTTGTAAATCTCATAAGGGGTATTGTATTGAAAAGGTAAAAAACGAGACAATAACCAATCAACCAGAAATTCTTACCAAAGGTCTTG
>JAUXTV010000103.1 GCA_030679025.1 Candidatus Woesearchaeota archaeon | reverse complement strand
CCTTCAGCATATTTATTAGTAGCAACAGAGCCTAAAGCTTCAAGCACTGCAAGACTTACATAATTTTCTGAAGCTATAAGATTGAGAGTATTTTTCTGCCGCTCTAGCTCTTGCTGTAAAAAAGCATAAGTTTCAGGATCTGTTTTTTTAAGGTGATCTAACATAGAATAGTGCTAATAAGGACGTTTAAAAAAGTATTGAAATGAGGTTTGGACTGCAAATCCTAAAATATCGCTCCTATGAAGAAAAGAGAAGAGTAAGAACAAACCATTTAAAAGAGAGGTCTATAAAAGAAAGAAGATGAACATCTTAGGGATTAATTATGGACATGACGCATCTGTATGTTTGCTCAGAGATGATAAAGTAGAGTATGCTATAACAGAAGAAAGAATTACTAGAATAAAACATCAGGCTGGTTTTCCAATAGAAAGTATCAAAGAAGTACTCAAAAGAATAAAGCCAGAAGAAATCGATTATATTGCTCTAGCGTGGTTCGGTCCAGTAAAAAATTTTACTACACTATTCACAAGTGCTTATTGGAGAAAAGTAGCAGTTTACAAAAGACCATTCAAACTCCTCCCCCCTTGGACAACTATTAATGAAGTAAAAATATTGAGAAAGCTAGGCATACAATGTCCAGTAAAATATATTGAGCATCATATCGCGCATCAGTTTTCATCTATCGCACAAAGTGGTTTTAAAAAATGTTTGAGTATAAGTATTGATGGATGGGGTGATGGAAAATCCTATTACAGTGCTCTTTGGGAGAATGAAGAATTAAAGTATATTGCTCATAACGATAGATTTAGTTCACTAGGATCTTTCTACAGTATGGCGACTCTATTGTGTGGTTTTGAGAGTAATGAAGGTGAAGGAAAAACCATGGGCTTGGCTCCTTATGGAAAACCAACACTGCTCAAAACATTTGAAAAAGTAATCGCATACAAAAATTTGAAGTTTTACACGCCGGAAAGACTTTTTAGATTTTATGCAAAAATGAAAGGATATCAGTTCGAGCTCATGCCTGATAGTAAGATTCTCGAAGTAACAAAAAATGTCAAGAAAGAAGATATTGCTGCAAGTGCACAAACGCATGCGGAAAATCTAGTCTTACAATTAAGCCAAGACCTAAAAGATCAATATGGTCTAAAGAAATTCGCTCTCAGTGGAGGTTTTTTCTTAAATTGTGTTACTAATGGAAAGATATTATCTGATCTCAAGTTAGATGAACTGTTTATTCAGCCCCATGCTGGTGATGGTGGTCTTGCTCTGGGCGCGGCATACAAAGTATATCATGAGCTGACAGGACAATTGCCAGAAAAACAAGTAGATCAAGTCTATTATGGAAATGAATTCACTGACGAAGAAATAAAAACAGCAATCAAAAAATACAATCTCAAATATGAAGCAGCAGATACTGGAGAAGTTGCGGAATTGCTCAGTAAAGGAAAAATTGTCGGCTGGTTCCAAGGAAAAGATGAGTGGGGTCCTCGTGCTTTAGGAAATAGAAGTATCTTAGGCGATCCGAGACGTGCAGAAAACAAGGACATTATCAATAATAAAGTAAAGCATCGTGAACCTTGGCGTCCATTCTGTCCCTCATTGTTAGAAGAAGCAGGTCCACAATATCTCAAAGACTATCATCGTTGTCCTTTTATGACTATCAATTTCTCAGTATTAAAAGATAATATCCCTGCAGCAACCCATATTGACAAAACTGCTCGTCCGCAAATCGTCAGCAGGCAGCAAAATCCAAAATATTATGAGTTAATCAACGAATTTAAAAAAATAACAAAAGTACCAGTTCTTATTAACACTAGTTTCAACTTACAAGGTGAACCTATGGTCCATCGTCCAGAGGAAGCTATCGCAGATTATCTGAAAACTGAAATGGATGTCTTAGTGCTAGGGAACTTCTTAATGAAAAAAAGAAAGTAATGCTTATTATGAATCTTCTACTGCAACTTCTTTTAAAGTTCCTCGAACAATTTCTCTTACTTGGCGAACATTTAAGGAGATATCTAGTTTATGACCATGTTCAAAAGTAAAGTCAGATTCCCAAGTGCTAAAATGGTAGCGACTGTCAGTTGGCCATTTTCCACCATAATAGGTGCCATTTTGAACTGCATCATCTGAGTCCTGAGTTACGCAATCATAAAGATCATCTAAAAATTTATCAAGTTCAGGTTTAGGAAGTTGTGAGAGTTCTTTTCTTGTTTCTGTAGGAAAAACTGTTATATCTCCATCTAATCCAGCTACTATCTGTCGACAAAGGTCCAAAAGATCGTCGTCAACCTGTAGTCTCGTTGGTCTTTCAGAAGTCATGGTTGGTTTATTTCTCCTTCTTCAATTATAGTATATCCATATCTTCTAAGAATCTTTCAAGAGGATCATTCTGATTATGTGAACGATTACTAGAATCACTAGAACGAGCCAATTCTTCAGGCGTAGGAATAACTAAAGGAGTATAACCTAACTTTGTGAGTATATCTAATACTGGAGAGGGTTCAATGCCTTGTAATTGCTCAAATAAAATACTACCCCTTACATAAACTTTTGGAATTTGCCTATAAGTTGTAATTGTTGTTTCTCTGGGTTTTAAAGGAATTCCAAGAAATTTTCGTTGGTGTCTTATAGTTTCTTTTCCAAGAAGCTCATAATCACAAACTCGAGAGTCATATTGATTTGCCCTTACATGCATAGAAAAGAGGAGAGGAGAACTAACCAAAAGAGTATTAGCAGTACTTCGATTAACTTTGAAAGCGTTTTGAGTAAGGGATGATTCTAAAACATCTACAAGAGTAGTTACTAGTCTACCAATATCAATAGAGGGATTAATTTTTTTAACTCCATCTACAACTTCTACAATGGGCTCAGTAGTAAAGGGTTGAAGTCGATCTTTGCCTTCGATAGTATCATTAAAGTCAATTCTCATACGAGAGCATCATAAAAAGAGATATTTAAATCTTCCTATTGTTACCACTCTATAAAGGTTAAAATAGAAAGATTTATATAAGCTTATTTTAATATTTTAATACTCAAGGAACAAAATATGATTAAACATCTAACAGCAAAAAACATTGGATCTGAAGTCTATGGGTTATTTCATAAACTTTCTGAAGGTCTTAAAAATGATAGAGCAGCTTATTTGAATCCGGGAGATACTATACAAACATCTGGAGAGCTAGATTTCATGTTATATTGTGAAAATGAAGGTGGAGTTTATAGTTTAAGAGATATGTTGATGAGTACAGCAGACATAAAATCTTCTTTACAAACACAAGGAATACCTTTTCCACCTCTAGAAGCATATAGAGAGGGTTCTAAACCAGAATTAGTTTTTATAGCAAGAAACATGGATGAAGCACAAGTGCATTCCTATGGTCAAAGAAGACAAACAGCAATACCTCAATTTAAACCATTACAAAGAAAAAATCTCGGAGCAGAATTAGAATATTGTCTTGAACAAATGCTAAGAAAGGGATTGTGGAGAGAACGAGGAGAAGATATTGGTCCTAAAAACGTTCCTTATATTGTCAACAATAGAAATGGAGTTTATACTGTTGAATTAAATGTAGGCGGAAGTCCCATATTATTAAAAGGCTTGGATATTAAACACATAGAAACTCTACTTAAGAGATAAAAATAAGGTCTAGATACATTTATATACTAGAGAATCTAGGTACTAGCTATTAAGTATGAACGTCTTCTTAGATAACTAGTACCTTAATTATACAATAAAATCAAGGCTATAAAAGCCTTATGGAGAAATAAAATATGACAAATAAATATGTCGTTGATACCTCTATCGTAATCGAAAAGATGGTATCCAAATTAATTAAAAATAAAGAAATAAAGGGTACAATCATTGTCCCTAATGCAGTAGTCGCAGAACTAGAAGCACAAGCTAACAGAGGCAAAGAAATTGGCCTTTTAGGCTTAGAAGAGCTCCAAGAGCTGCAAAAACTCAAAGGGAAGGATATTACTATCCAATTCATGGGTCACAGACCTAATGAAACCCAAATCAAGTTTGCCAAAGCTGGCGAAATAGATGCTGGAATCAGGGACATTGCATTCCAAGAGAACGCAATCCTCATTACAGCAGACTTTGTTCAAGCTGAATCAGCGAAAGCTTTCGGCATGGAAGTAAAGTATTACCGCTTGCGCATCCCAGTAGAGAAACTACAAATAGAATCCTACTTCGATGAGCACACTATGAGTATTCACTTGAAAGAGGATTGTCATCCCTTAGGAAAACGAGGAAAGCCAGGAGACTGGAAACTCGAAAAAATAAATGATGAAAAGTTCACGCGAAAACATATGATAGATATGGCAAAAGAAATTGTCGAAAAATCTCGAGTAGATTATGAGAGCATGATCGAAATTGATCGTCGCGGATCTACGATCGTGCAATATAAAGAGTATCGTATCGTGATTGTTCGTCCGCCTGTAGCAGAAGGCTGGGAAATTACTGTAGTAAGACCCATCAAAAAGCTGCACTTGAAAGATTATCAGATGTCTGAAAAAATTGCTGAGCGTCTGTATGAAAAATCTCGCGGTATTGTAGTTGCTGGCGAACCTGGTTCAGGAAAAAGTACTCTAGTGCAAGCATTAGGGGAAAAATTCGTAGAACTCGGTCGAGTCACCAAGACTATTGAATCACCAAGAGACTTGCAAATGCCGCCACAAGTGACACAGTACTCAAAGAATCTAAGTTCCAGTGAAGAACTGCATGATATTTTGTTCTTGTCTCGTCCTGATAATATTATCTTCGATGAAATGAGAGACACGCCAGACTTCCAATTGTACATTGATGTCCGTTTAGGAGGATCTGAAATGGTTGGAGTAGTCCACGCAGCCTCGCCTATCGATGCTGTCCAAAGATTCATCACTCGTATGGATGTCGGTATGATTCCTAATGTCGTAGATACTATTGTCTATGTCAAAGCAGGAGCAATCGACAAAGTCCTTTCATTAAAGATGATGGTTAAAGTGCCAACAGGCATGACTGAAGCAGATCTAGCTCGTCCCGTCATCGATGTCACAGACTTCGAAACAGGCAAGTTAGAATTTGAAATCTACAGCTATGGTGAACAAACTGTTGTTATTCCTATTGAAGGCACAGAAAAATCTTCTGGAGTAAAAAAACTAGCAGAAGAATCTATTCTTCGTGAATTCAAGAAATTCGTTTCAGATGTCAAAGTCGAGGTAGTCTCTAGTAACAAAGTGAAAGTCTATGTACCAGAAGATGAAATCGCCAAGGTCATCGGAACCAAAGGAAAAAACATTATCGAAACAGAAGAACGTCTCGGTATGTCCATCGAAGTCCTAGAATTAAAAAAAGAGAAAAGGCGCACCAAGACAGACTATGAAGAGGATAAAAATCACATCACCTTCTATGCTGAGCCTGGCCAGGATGTAGAAATCTGGGCTGGCGGAAAATTCATCTTGTCCGCTATCACTTCTAAGAAAGGTGATGTAAAAATTCACAAGAAAAGCAGCTTAGGCAGGCACATTATGGACGCGATCAACTCAGGCAGAGACGTCGAAGTGAAAGTATAAAAGAGTCTAAACATAAAACTTATTTGAATTGAACAACATGTATAATTATGAATAAGTTAGGTCTAGTGTAGTTAAGGATATAGAGATGACTTGAACCTTCTCTTAGTTTTCCTCCCATGTCTGTGAACTCTGACAATATCTAAGAGTTTTAGTGCATCCCTTCTCCGTCCTTTTGGTCCTCTCTAGTCACACCCGCAGTCAGCTCTTCCACAACGCCAGCATCTTCCTTCTAAGTGACATTGTTCTCTTCTATAGGACTCATTGTTTTCCATTCGGTACTTGTGCCAAAGATTCACTCTATCTGCTGGGTCTTCAGCACTGTAGAAGTCATCAGGTATCCCTTGTATACTCTGGAATCCGTCGTTTAGCATTCCCCAAGTAATTTCTTCCTTCTTCCGTCCTCTTGCTTCCCATTCTCGGAAGCGGTCTTCTAAGTTTGTCATGATTT
>JAUXTV010000102.1 GCA_030679025.1 Candidatus Woesearchaeota archaeon | reverse complement strand
ACTTCAGCTAAGACTTTTTCTAATTCTGCTTTATTTTTCACTAAGACAATAAGCTGGAGATCATATTTACCATAACTGGAATTGATTGAAATTATTTCTTTTATCTTGGATAACAAAGTATATTTTATATTTAGGTCTCTTACACGGATGAGCAGATGATAATGCGTATATCCCAATAGACTATAATCAAACTGGACTGAAAAAGATGCCATTTTTTCTTCTGTAATCAGCTTCTGGATTTGATATTCGACAGCGTCTTCTGAACAATGCAGCGATTTAGCGATATCTTTATTCGAAAATCGACAATTAATAGACAAGAGTTCTAGTAATTGCTTTTGCCTAAGGTTTAAGTCCATATTCTTATTATTCCATAACTAGCTTATAAATTTTATGGTTTAATCGCTTTTTATTCTAGGAATTCTTTAATATCCATAAATATACTACTTAATAATGAGAACATATAATCTTAATATTCCGGAACAATATTGGAAGCCTCTAGCACGTGCTACGGCGCATGGTTATGCTGGACTATTTGGCATCTCTATTGGCAAAAAAGAATTCTGTGACCTGGACATTATGAAAGAGTATATGCAATTCATGGATCAGACATTTAGATTTAGCACCATACTTATTGCAGATATTCCCAAACGACATACTATTATGGCACTTGAAGGTATTCAAGAACCAGTAGCTCTAAGACGAGCACTCACTGCTGGCAATGATATTGAACATGCTCTAGAAAGAATTTCAAGACCTTTTCCGCATGTAAAGGTTGCTCGCTGGTCAGTTTTTTCTCAATACCTTTCTTATTCTGATAATTTGAAAATTATACAAAGAAGTTATGTTGCTGATACTTCGTTTAGAAAAGGTGTCGACTCTATGGTCAAAGCATTTCTTAATATCCCTAATAATAAAAAGAAATGGCAGGAAATTAGTGATGACCCTCCGGTAGCTCTGGCTAAAGAGTATGTATTAGAAGAACTAGCTATGTTGACTTCATTTTCTGCAAGTCATAATCCTGTATGTGAAATATATCCGGGACTAAATGGATTACAAGAATTATTGCATGCTGGACAATATTCTTTCTCTTATCTACTTAATATGGGTAAAGACAGAATTTCTGCAGAGGTATACCCATTGGGTCCACAATAAGAAAATTTGAAAAGAGAGATATTGAGAACGTTTATGCTCTTGGTAGAAACGTTTCTGAATTTATGGTTGATAGTGAACATGCCTTCTGGCCTCTAGACACGTTAGACCGATTTGTGGAAGAAGGATTATCTTTTGTAGTAGAAGAAGCAGATAATACTCAGCTTGTAGGGTTTCTCCTTGCAGCCTATCAGCCAGTCACTAGAAAACTCACGTGGGAAAATATGTATCTTTCTCCAGGATATAGAAGAAGGGCATTAGCAGACGCATGTTTTTATCAATCATGGAGCATTGCTCAACAGCGAGGAGCAATTATGGCTGAGGGTATAGTCAACGTTACCAATGACGCTTCGCAAAAAATGCTTCAACGCCTTGGTTTTCAAACTGCAGGTACTTATTCTTGGATGTTGAAATTTTCTTTATAAAGAGTATATATCTGTGTTATCCACCTAATCATGGCGTTTCGCCAGCAAGAGTTAATCTTAAAAAAGGCAAATAACTTACCAAAAGGATAGTTTACCTGGAGGTTGAGTTTATGGCATTGAAAACAAAACATGCAGACACTCTTTATGTGATTTTTCGCATAGGTGTTGGTGCACTTTTCTTCATGTTAGGTGTGCAAAAATTATTTGGCTTATGGGGTATGCCTGGTGGAGCTGCTCAATTTAGTAGCTTAATCTGGTTTGCTGGAGCTGGAGAATTTTTAATAGGGCTAGCACTTATCTTTGGAGTTTTAGTACGTCTTGCCTCCTTCTTTGGAGTGATTGAGATGATAGTAGCTTATATCATAGGACATGCTCTGGTTGGCGGATGGAATCCTGCAGTTAATATGGGAATGCCAGCATTAGTCTTTGGATTAGCATTCTTAGTAACTTTAGCCTATGGTGCAAAGAAAGCCAGCTTAGAACATAAACTTTTCAGAAAAGAACACTTCTGAATTTTTTCTTTTTTTATTTCTTTATTTTCTTCTTCACTCGAAAACTATAAATACTTTCTCTTATTTTTTTCTCTTCTATGAATAACACTACTTGTCCCTGGCCAGGTGAAGATCCTTTGATGATCTGTTACCATGATGCAGAGTGGGGAGTGCCAGTCAAGGATGATACTAAACTCTTTGAATTTTTAGTTTTGGAAAGCGCACAAGCAGGACTGTCCTGGAAAACCATCTTGCATAAACGTGAAGGCTATCGCAAACTCTTTGTTGATTTTGATCCTAAGAAAATTGCACAATTTGATGCAGCACGAGTGAAAAAACTTCTTCAAGACCCTTCGATTATCAGAAACAGACTTAAGATTGAGGCAACTATTCATAATGCAAAACTCTTTTTAGAAATTCAGAAAGAATTTGGCAGCTTCTCGAACTATATGTGGACATTTGTACAGAACCAACAGATTGATGGCAAACGTAAAACCATTAAAGATCTTCCTGCAATAACTTCTGAAGCTGAAGTGTTCGCGAAAGATTTGAAAAAACGTGGCTTTAAATTTTTAGGACCGACAGTAGTATATGCCCATATGCAAGCAGTTGGTATGGTGAATGATCATCTGACTAGTTGTTTTAGATATAAAGAAGTACAGCGACAGTGAAATTTGATATCTCTGAAAATCTTCCGAATTTTCCGGAAACTTTTCGACGCTTTTTAAATTTTTAGTTGTTCTAGTATCTGTTTACTTCTCAAAGACCCTCAGAGTATTTATAAATAACTCTTTCTTACTCCTTCTATGGAAAAAGAAATTATCACTCAACTAACAAAGTCTTTTGAAGACTATGCTCATGAAGCTGATGGATTAGAATTCTGGTTTGCGAGAGATCTACAGAATCTTTTAGGATATAACAAATGGGAAAACTTTTTACAAGTCATTGAAAAAGCAAAAATTGCCTGTAAAAATGCAGGCCAGATTATTGAAGACCATTTTCCCGACGTCAGGAAAAAGGTCAAGATAGGCTCAGAAGCTGAACGAGAGATAGATGATTTTATGCTCACTAGATATGCTTGTTATCTCATAGCCCAAAATGGAGATCCTAGGAAAGATCAGATTGCCTTTGCCCAAAGCTATTTTGCTGTTCAGACACGAAAACAAGAGCTTATAGAACAACGCATAGCCCTCATTGAAAGACTCTATGCTAGACAAAAACTGGTTGCTTCAGAGACAGAACTTTCGCAATTGATTTATGAGCGAGGTGTTGATGAAAGGGGTTTTGCAAGGATTCGAAGCAAGGGTGATCAAGCTTTATTTGGTGGTTTGACTACTGTGATGATAAAAAATAAACTCAAGATTCCAAAACATCGGCCTATGGCAGATTTTATTCCTACTATTACTATTACAGCAAAAAATCTTGCTACTGAAATCACTAATTTCCATGTCAAAAAAGATAATTTACAGGAAGAGAAACACATTACGAAAGAACATGTCAGAAATAATACTGATATACGAGGACTTTTATCCAAGAGAGGAATAAAACCAGAAGAACTACCTCCAGAAGAAGATATCCAAAAACTCCACAAAAGAATAAATGATGATGAAAAGAACATTGCTACAACTTCCAAGAATTAATCAAGAACAATGAAAACACTAAAAACCAAGGGAGAATGTCTGTATGATTATAAATATGATATTTTAACTTACAAATGTAAAGAAAGAAACTATTAGTATTCTCTAGAATTTCAAAATTTCGCCATTGATATGGATGAGGAAACCTTTGTA
>JAUXTV010000101.1 GCA_030679025.1 Candidatus Woesearchaeota archaeon | reverse complement strand
CTCTCTTTGCAATTTCTTTCCACCAGATAATATTCTTGCTCCTTGTTTGACTGCTAATTTCACTTGTTTATCTAAGAGCTTCACTTGATCTTCACGCACTAATGGACCTAAAGTAGTTTCGCTTTCCAGAGGATTGCCAACAACAAACTTTCCAACTTCTTGGACTACTGCATCAGTAAATGCCTGGACATTATTTTTGACAACAATAAATCGTTTAGCTGCAATGCAACTTTGTCCGCAATTCAAAAATCTAGATGTGACAGCAGTTTTCGCTGCTTGAGCAACATCTGCATCTTCCAAAACTACAAAAGGATCACTACCACCTAATTCTAAAACAAAAGGTTTGATATGATTTCCACAAAGTGCAGCTACAGTTCTTCCAGCTGCTACACTGCCAGTCAAAGTAACACCTTGAACATGAGGAATCAACTGTGCAACTCCTGCTTCATCAGTAAAAAGAGTTTGAAAAACATCCTTAGGAAATCCAGTATCGCTAAATAATTTCTCTAGCATCAATGCGCATCCAGGTACAACACGAGAATGTTTCAAAAGAATAACATTGCCAGCTAATAAAGCAGGTGCACAAAAACGAAAGACTTGCCAAAAAGGAAAATTCCAGGGCATAATTGCTAAAATGGTTCCAAGAGGATCAAAACGAACATAGCTTTTTTTGTAATCTGTTTGTACTATTTCATCTTTAAGAAAGTCAGTGGTATGATCGCAAAAATAATCGCAAGCTACAGCACATTTTTCAACTTCTGCAACTGCTTCTGTATAGAGCTTGCCCATTTCCAGAGTAATCATTCTAGCATAAGATTCTTTATGGTGACGTAACTGTTTGCTAACTTTAGCTACAAGAATAATTCTCTCTGATAAAGGAATTGTTTTCCATTGAGCATAAGCTTTTTGGCTTTGTTTGACTACAGTTCGAAGTTGTGAAACAGGAGCATATCTATAGCTCTTCAAAGTCTTTCCCGTTGTAGGGTTGACTGAAGTAAAGGAACTCAACTTATCACCTCTTTTAGGGCTGGAAAATGCCCAAAGTTAATAAAACTTGTGTTAAAAGAGAAGAAAAGCTTAAAAAGATGCCATGACCATGCACCAGTGATGACAAATTATAGAAGAAGAATCATAAGTAATCTTTCATTTCTGGAAAGAAGAGATGGTATTGAAAGAATGTTCTGTAAAGTAGCAGTCATAGAAGAGCTAAGCGATGCAGAAAAATCACAAGTGCAAGGTATAGATACTGTAATTACTGGATGGATAACTGAGCATCAAACAACTACTTTCAAAATATTTTGTCCTAGTGGAGATCCCATACAATTTCATCAGGAAGGACCAGCAGGAGTATTATTTGTGGGAGGAAAAAGATATCGTCTAGAACCCCATTTGAGAACAGTAGTGAGGTACGAAGATAGAACCTTCCAATCTATATCTGAAATAACAAGATATGTTGAAAAATTACTAAGAAACTAAGAAGAGTAATAGGCTAAATTTTCGCGAATGAATCATAAAATAATTCTAGAGTGGTTTAATCATAAAGAGTATGAAAAAAGATTTGGATATTAATGTAGATGTTGTAAAGTCTTCTCAAAAATCTCTAATCCTTCATGCAAAGTGCTATCTTCAATAGTCAATGGCGGTAGAGTTCTCACAACATTCTCGTAAATACCGCTTTTCAACAATAAGAGTCCAGAGAGTCGTGCTTGATCAATAATTTTTGTAGTCAAGTGTTCATCAGGTGTTTTTAATCGTCGGTCTTTAACTAGTTCAATCGCATTCATTGCTCCTAGTCCACGCACATCACCAACAGAAGTAAACTGTTCTTTCCATGCATGCATCTTTTTGCGAATAACATTACCAATATGTTCTGCTCGTTCCCAGAGTTTATAGCATTCATAATAATCAATCGCAGCTAAAGCAGCAGCGCAGCTGGCAGGATGACCTGCAAACGTCCCTCCCAATCCACCTTCAGAAACAGCATCCATGATCTCAGCTCTTCCGCTAACAGCACTCAAAGGCATTCCATTACTCAAAGATTTGCCCATAGTAATTAAATCAGGTTTAATGTCAAAGTGTTCTGTTGCAAACATTTTTCCAGTTCTGCAAAAACCAGTTTGTATTTCATCTGCAACAAATAAAATGCCATGTTTCTGACAGAGTTTTCTCAACTTTTGTATATAACTCACAGGAGGCACCAAAAATCCGCCTTCACCAGTAATGGGCTCCATGATTAAACAAGCAACATCATCAGGATCAACCACATCAACAAAGAATTGTTCTTCAATATCTTCCAATAATTGTTTTACATAACTTTCTTCAGTCATGTTTTTGGGCATTCTATACTGGTAAGGATGAGGTAATTTATACACTTCAGGAGCAAAAGGTCCAAATCCTTTTTTGTAAGGCTTAATCATTGCGGATAAAGTCATAGTCATCAGTGTTCGTCCATGAAATCCATGTTCAAAAGAAACAACTGCCTTTCTTCCTGTAGCAACTTTGGCGATTTTAATCGCGTTCTCAACAGCTTCAGCGCCGCTGGTAAATAAAGCGCTTTTTGCTTGCCCTCGAATAGGAACAAGTCCATTGAGTTTTTCGCAAACATCTACATAAGATTGATAATAACTTGTAGAAAAAGAAATATGAGTAATATGATCTAATTGACGTTTAATAGCGTCTACAACAGCAGGATTAGAATGGCCAGCATTCGTAGCTCCAATACCAGAAGTAAAATCAATATACACTTTGCCATCCACATCCTTGAGAAAACTATTATGTCCTTCTAGAATAAACAGGGGATGTCTTGCGTGAAATCCTCTAGCTACATGCTGTTCTTTACGTTTGAGTAAGTCATCTTGTAAAGAGTGTTCATGCTGTGGTCGAGAAACTACTTTCACCATTTTTTTCATTGATTAAAAGTAGTC
>JAUXTV010000098.1 GCA_030679025.1 Candidatus Woesearchaeota archaeon | reverse complement strand
CAACAGCAGGATTGCTTTGTCTAAAGACACAGCCAGGTAAAATATGAATTCTGCAAGGTCTAGTCATGTCTGCTAATTCTTGCATCTCTTCTTTCTTGGAGACTTGTGTTTTCCAAGCAACATATTCTTCAATAACTTTGTAGATGACAGGATGGCAAATAGTTTTGACTTCAGTTTTTAAAGGTTCAATATTAAAACCAAGAACAACTTTGTAAATAGGATCTTGTTCTGCTTTCGCATCAGCAATATCTTTTTTAGAAATGGGACCCAATGCTGCGCGTTTGATAGGAATATCTTGTTGTCTTAATAATACTGCTAATGCTTCCAAGCTGCCAAGAGTGTCTGCTTTGATAATAACTCCTTCTTGATCTGCTTCAATCACGACTTCTTCAATTTCTGCTTGCACTTCTTCGATAACAGGTTCGACAGGACCAACAGCAACACGAAGAGGCATGCCTCCAACAACACCAGTAAAGTCTGGAGCAACAACACGAACACCAGCGGCAGCATGCACTTCCTTCACAGATTTTAATTTAGTGCTACTGCCTTTTTCTTGTTCAAACAAAGCACGCACTTTAGTGACTAAGGGTTTATCCAGAGTGCCAAGAACAATAGTATCATTAGTTTTCAATGAACCATCATAAATAACTACATCTAAAAAAGTTCCCAAGCCAGCTTCATCTTTGACTTCAAGAATAGTGCCTTTGCCAGGACCACTAACTTCAGTTTGCAAGCTTTTTTCTAAATATTTTTGTGCTAATCCTATCAGCACCATCAAGAGTTCTGGTAATCCTTCTCCAGTTTTTGCGCTGACAGGCACAATAGCAACTTGATTGGTATAATCATTTATTCTGTCAAAGCGTTCTGCTTGAAAACCAAGCTCACTTAATTTTGCAACTGCAGTATAGAGTACATTGTCTAATTGTTGTTGAGTGCGTTCGTTTTGAGATTTAAGCGTCTGTAAAAGTCCAGAAGATCCTGTTCTCCAGCCATCAACCAAATCAACTTTATTGAGGACAAGAATGAAAGGAGTTTTATATTGGCGTAAAATGTTAAGAGATTCTAAAGTCTGTTCTTGAAGTCCTTGATGAGCATCAACTACTAACAGAGCAATATCTGCTAAGTTTCCTCCGCGTTTTCTCATATTGTTAAATGCTGCATGTCCAGGAGTGTCCAAAAATAAGAGGCCTGGTAAGGTAATTTTAAAAGAAACATTCTTCAACAGAGGACCACAAAATTTGTCTAGAGCTGAAAAAGGAACATTATAGGATTTGAGTGATTGAGTAATGCCTCCAGCTTCTCCCTTGGTGATAGAAATGCCTTTAATACGCTCTAAGATACTCGATTTTCCATGGTCGATATGACCAACAATAACCACAATAGGCTGACGAATCATAGGTTGCTTTCCTTCACCTCTTAACTGCTAATGAGAAGGTAAAATCGTTTAAAAAGGTTTGGAAGCTATAAGATAGTTAAAAGAAGGGGCTATAGCAATGTGACCTTTATAATCGCCACAGCGTATTTCACGATCAGTTATGCCACGGGCAATTTCTTCCCTGGTAAGAAGATGAACAAAGGGGTATTTTTGTTTAATTCCTCTTTCAAGAAGTCTGCGTGAAACATGGGTAAGTTGAGCTTCAAATATCTCCCAGAAATATTCCGTTAATTCTCCTTTTTGTCCGCCTCGTGAAGTTTGTAATTGTATACGGGCAGTACCAATAAAATGAAGTTTAGGAAATCCATGACGTTGAAGAGAAAGAACTTGTTGCTCGTCTATAAGTTCTTCATAAAGTTCTCGAGAAGGAGTAATTTCCCTACGTTTGCGACGTGAAAACCAAGTAGCAAAAGATTCTAAAGCAACTCTTCGTCGTTCAACAGTCTCAGGCAATAACAAACGCAAATCTTTTTTATTTTCTTGAAAAATTAAACCTAATTCTTTTTCTAAATAATCCCTCGTCGTTTTTCCAAAATAATGAAAGCTGCCTCCTGGAGGAGTATAAACAAACCTCCCTTGGCGTAAGCTATTTTCATTAATAGTTCCTAAAAACCTATCTTCTTGGAGAACAATTTTAATAAGACCTGCGCAACTTATCCTAATTGGAATAGTTGAAGAATTCATGAAGTACTAATGCCTGAAAAAAGACGTTCAGAAAGACGCTTTCCTCTTTGATAGAGTCTAAGTAAAATATGTGAAGGGTCGTCTTTTCTTAAAGGATTAGAAAGTGGGTTGATAATTTTAGGTCGACTTTGTTCAGGAATAAATGAGAGTGCACCTGCATATAAACGAGGAAATTGTTGTCTGGAGTTCTTTAAAACTTGAAGCAAAGAAAGATATTGTGCTACAAAATAATGTTCAGGTGTTCCAAGAGGAAGATGAGAAATGCCAGAGGGAGGATTTTTAGAGACGTTAGATACTCCGGAAAGATAAGTAAACACCCTTCCTATATTGTTGAAAAGAACCGCTGTAGATCCTAAATCAAATCGTTGTTCTCTAGTAAGATGAATCATCAATTCAGGAGAATGTCTTGAAACTAAAGTATCAAATTGTTTGTTATAAATGTCAAAACGCTGATCTAGTGAAAACATAGCTTTGAATCGAGGATCCATCAAGAGAGAGATCATATCTAAATCAATAGGCCCCCAACTCATGTCTGTAAGATCGCAGAGTGCAAAAGAAGTTGGTGAGTCAGAGCCATCTCTTGAACGATAAAGAATATTATCCGGACGGAAATCTCGATGAATGACTCCTTCAGAAGCACCTAAGTAATCTGCTAATGCTGGACGTTCACGAGTATATCTATTTCTCCATCCAGTTAAACGATTATCCCGAGCCAGAGAATTAGTTAATAATTGAGTGAGTATTTTTTTATCTTCATGAGGGAAAGCAAGATGGTCTGCAGTTCTAAAAAAAGCATTGAAATTTTCATCCAAAATATTAAGAAAATCGAAATAATCATGTGATCGAAGACAAACATCGCCAGGTTTTGATCTGGCTAATTGTGAAATTCCTGCCAGAGTGGTATGGGCTTGATCCAGAACAGTTTCCAAATCATGCTGTACTTCCTGAACTAAACTTTCTCTTTTTCTCTGACTTCGCATTCGTTTAAAAGCCCGATATTGTGCTTCGAAACGTTTATTATAGGATCCGTTAAGAGCTTCCATAACAACTAAATGATCTGAAGAGTTATGCAAAAAAGGTTCAGGTTGATTAGGATCAATCTCATGAAGACGTGTAAGATTAATATATTCCCATTGATCTAAAGGTTTTGCTGAAGTAGGAACACCAGGGTGCATAGGTATGCTCTCATCTGGAGAAAGAAATCGTTTAACAACAAAAGCTTTGCTTTCACGGAGGCGATCAGAAGATTTAACAGTAACTTTATAGACTTCTGAGTGTGTGCCGCAATAAATTAGTTCAGGGTTAATTCGAGCATCTGAAGAAAGATCAAAAGATTTAGGGAGAACACTTTGAAGAAATTTAGGAGTTACTAGAGATCTAATCCACTTCAAATCCGGTGTAGTTTCGACAGGTACCATATTTCATCATTTCACCTCTCCCATATCTTTCCCGTTAGGAAAGCATTTATAAAACTTGCCTTAAGCCATATATTTTCCTTCTTCCCTATAGACTAAACGAACAAGATTGCGAATAAGGACTACCGTCGTCTTAAGACGTTCATACGCTGAAAATAAGTAAGGATCCTTGCATCTTTTAAGAGCAGCATTGCACATATCTAGAACTTTTTCACGTTCTCTAGCAAGAAGATATGCAAGACTTTCATCATGAGTATAGATAGATTTCATAACTTCAAGATAAAGCTTATGAATTTTCTCAAAAATAGAAAAATAATCTGGCAGTTTTTTAGCAGTCTGTCCTGACTGTAAGATACTTCTACCAATACGTTTAATCTCATCACCTATGAGCTCTAATTGTTGGATTATTTCTCTATAGAACAAAAGCTGGGAAGTATTCATTTCTAATCGTTTTGCAAGAGGAGGATATGCAATGCACTTTTTAACGATACGTTCAGAAAGATAAGCTAGGCGATTGATGTCTTTATCTCTGCGAAGTAAATCAGAAGAATCATCTTCCAAGGAAAGGTTTTGAAGATCTTCAAACATAGAACGCAAAATAGTGTCAATTCGCCTTACAATGGTCTTAAAAGAGATTTCTGAAGGGTTAAGAAAATCTTTGGCGACAATCTTATTTTTTGTTTGTTCTATAATTTCCAAAGCCATCAAGTTATTGAGTAAAGCACGAATAAAAGTTTGTTTTTCACGAAGTGTTTTTTCTCCTTGGAGAATAAAAGTGTCATACCCAGCAAGATATTTGGATGTCACGCGACGTTCAATATCCGTCTCATCAAAAGAATCAATATCGAGAGTAATAGTTAAAGACTCTGGCCCAGTTTCTTCTATCTTAGAGGTAAGAACAATTTCATTATTGCTGTTCTCATTCATGTAAATCATATCACCTTTTTCCAAATTATTTTTTTTCAGCCAGTCTTTTGGAATGGATACTACATAAGAACTATTGCCAAATTTGATGAGTCGTCTATAATCCATGCATATTCCCCCAAATGAATATAGTTTCAAAATATTTTCTGAAAGTATATCCTTGATATATAGAATATCAGACACCTATATATAAATCTATCTCCTATATCCTTTTATCAAAGAAATCACCGAACAGGGGGGTGGAGTCAATGACTATAAAAAAAGGAAAAATGGAGAGTGATAGGAGAGGGCTATTTGATGAACTCGACAAAGATGATTTTTATAATGAGAGTGAAATCGAGTTGCTCTTAGAAGACGATGAAATCTCAGATGAAGAAGAAGCCTTTATGGTTGGTTACATGGGCTTTGATGAGGAATAACATGAGCAGATATAGAAAGTGTATAACTTGCATGTCTCCGGTAATGAAAAGTGCTCGCTCGAACCCATATGTATGTAGGGAATGTGAACGAGAGACTGGAAAGGGTGTAATTGTACCTGTCTATCATCGACAATTTGAAGGATAACATGCAACAAGATAAACTAAACAACAAGAAAGAAGCGCTGAAAAAAAGAAGGAATGTTGGGGAAAGACCTTTATATCCTATAGACATAGAAATTATTCACGAGTAAAAGATTGTGGAACCCTGATAAAAAGAGTATCACCTATATATTTTGCTGAGGCATTCAGAATATCTGCAGTGGAAGGCAAATCTATAGAGCGATAATAAGTTTTAATGTGTTTGCCATTATCTTTTTGTTCTGCTAGAATTTCTACACTCTTGCCAATCATCTTCAAGGTTAAATATTTTTTTTCAATATCAGGCAAAGTAACTTTAATAAAAATTTCTTTGAAGTTTTGTGACATTTCACTATAAGGTTCTTCGAATTGACCCATAGCTTTGCGCACAGTATTAATATTCTTTTTAATTATTTTGACAAATCTATTGAGATCTGTTTGTTCGAGAAATGATAATCCTTTTTTTGTACGCTTTCCCACAGTAATGCCTCGATTTTGGAATTAATAAAGGTGATGGTCATGCAATCCAGTATAGGAATACAATTCTTGTTGTGTAAACCAAAGCGCGATTTCTCTGTCTGCTTCTGCTGGTGTTCCAGAGGCATGCACTAAATTGCGAACACTTCTCTTTTTCTTGTCACTTACAGCATAGCTGTCTAAGGAAAAGTCTCCTCGAATAGTTCCGGGCAAAGCTTGTCTAGGTTCAGTAGAGCCAACAATTTTTCTGCCAAGGTCTACAGCATGAGGTCCTTCTAAGACTATAGCAACAATAGGCCCTTCTTGTAAGAATATTTTGTTCATGCGTTGAACGCGATCTGCAATTTGCTTAGGTGTTTCCTTCATCTCAATGCCTTTTTCAGCATAACTTTTCTTAGTTTTTTCTGCTAAAGCATTTGCCCATTCTTCTGTAACAACATAATGATTACCAGCAATGTGATCAGTAGCCTTGACCATTTTCAAGCCAACTATCTTTAAGCCGATATGTTCAAAACGTTTGAGAATTTCTCCTATTAATCCTCTGACAACACCGTCGTGTTTGACAAGAATTAAAGTGCGTTCAATCATTTTTCTTTTATTTTGTTTTTTCTTTTACTGGAGCAGTTGTTTCTTTATGTTGTGTCCATCGAGTGCGTAAAGCTTTTCTGCCTAAAACAAGTTCATGTTTTCTGCATTTAGAGCCGCAAAAATGAAAGATCTTCGCGTCATTGCGCACATACATAATGCCTGTTCCAGGAGTAATCTCGCCGCCGCAAAAACTGCAGAAAGTCATGTTTTTCTGCCACCTTTAGAATTTTGTGTTAAGCTGCGAGCTTCAATTTCTGTTTCTCGTAAAAGAATAATATCATTTTCTCTGATAGGTCCTTTGACATTTCTTCTCATGACTTTTCCTTTATCAATACCATCAAGTAATTTGCAACGAACTTGAATAATGCCTCCTCGAGTGCCTGTTCTCCCTACAATTTCTTCAACTACTGCAGGTAAGGCTGGAGTAAAATTAACAGTAGTTCCTTTTTGTTGTGTGGCAGGTTGTTGCTCTGGAGCTTGCGCTGATGGAGCTGGCTTCTTGCCTTGAGCTGCTGGTGGAGCTTGTTTTTGAGGAGGTTGTTCTGCCATAGTTTAAACCTTATTTTAATTTAGCTGCGATTTCTTTGATTAAGTCTGCAGCATCGCCTTCTTGGATAATTGCAACACTAACAGTAGGAACACTTAAGCCTGCAGCTGCGCCTAATTCTTCTTTGCTAGCATCTTTAATAAAAGGAACTTTCTTTTCAACGCATAATGGTCCCAAGTGCATAACAATTTCAGCAGGATTAGCGTCTTTGGCAACTACAACAAGTTTAGCTTGACCACGTTCTATGGTCTTAGTAGTTTCATTAGTACCTTTTCTAATTTTTCCCGTCTTGCGGGCAATTTCAACAGCTTCGTAAGCTTTTTTTAAGAGATCGTCTGACATCGTATACCTCCCTCAAACCTTTAAGGTCATTGGTATCAAAAGATCCGGCTTAACGCTTTAAAAAGGTTTCTATGGAATTTTAGTATTTGGCAAAATCATAAATAATAACATCATCTATAATTCCATCAAAGGTGTTCATAGGACCGTTTAATGTTGCTCTAGCCCCTATGGAAAAAATATTCGATGAAAACTGGTTAGAAGGTGGCTGTTGAAAACTATGAACTAAATTGCCATCCAAAAATGTTTTAACCATATCTCCATCGTATTGTACTATAATGTGGTGCCATTCATTCGGGGGTACTATAATATTTGTAGAACAGTAATTAGAGCATAGCGATGATCCAGCTAAAACAAAAGAGAGTTTACCAGAGTTCTCATTGTCTCCTATACTAAAAGCATATGCGTTATCTTTACCAATGAAATCATCATAACGTGAATCTCCATGAGTCCTATTAAGTTTAATCCAAGCTTCTACAGTAAAATTATTCAATAAATTGAGAGATAGAGTATTAGGTACAGAAACAAAATCATCAATACCATCAAACTCAAGAGCATAACCAGTTGCACTGTCACTAGTCCATATAACTCCATTTTGAAGAGTTCCATCATTGCTGCCTGCTGAATCAAAAGCAGTTAGACCAGCACCTTCATTAAAATCCCATTTGCTTATGGGAAGTGTTTGTGCTCCATTGTCATTGCCATAAGGAATATCAATTTTGTATGCATCACTTAAAAATAATTCCTGATCACCAAGAGCAACTGCTTGAGCATAATAAGTGGTGTTAAGAGATTTCTTTTGAAGAGGAATAAGTACATGAGTATTAAGACCACTGGCATCAAAATAAAGTGGAGTTGATAAATTGACATGAAGAGTGCCGAAGAGCAAGTTAGATTGGAATTGATCATAATGGATATTATAGTAAAGAGGTGTGTTTATATTAAGAATATCAAAAAAGTAACGAAGAAAGTAAGGTGTTCCCAAAAAACCAACTGCAGAAACTGTGAGGTTAGCAACAATCGCATCATCAGAAATTTGACTTATATTGTAAAATTGGCTATTAGGATCGAAAGTAAATACGAGCTCAAAAGGATCGCCATTACTTTTGAAAAACTCACTAATACTTCCTCCACCTAGATTAGTTATAATAAAGGGAGGTAAAAAATCATTTTGGGAAATTGAATATGCTTCTTCTGGTAATAGCATATTCTTTAAAGGTTGTAAGATTGGTTCTTCTGTTAAATTCTGTGCAAAAACAGTAGGAACAAATAATAAAAGAAATAAAAGAGGAAGTCGTAGGAAAGAAAGCATACAAGGATGGGATAGATATAGTTTTAAAATCTTTCGGTGGAAGAAAGAGATATAAACAGTGTCGAATTGACAAATTCATGAGTTCGATACAAGAAACTGCATACAAGTACGCTTTGCAAAACGCTGTTAGGTATAATGGTAAAGCTAATCCTGGCGCAGTTATAGGAAAACTCTTTTTAGAACATAAAGACATCAAAAAGGAAGAAGTTATCAAAACTGTTAATGAAATAGTCAAAAAAGTCAATAAATTATCTGTAGAAGAGCAGACAAAAGAACTAGACAAGTTAGCTCCGGAATTATTACATATAGAGACAAAAAAAACTGACTTCAAAGAATTACCGAATGCTGTAATGGGTAAAGTAAAAACTCGTATAGCTCCAGAACCTTCAAAATATATGCACTTAGGTCACGCTCTAGTGTTCATCATCAACAAAGCATATGCAGACAAATATAAGGGAAAATGTTTATTCCGTTTAGAAGATACTAATCCAGAAAAAGCAACACAGGAATTTGTAGACAGCATGAATGTAGACATGAAGTGGCTGCATTTAACCTATGATCAGAAAATTATTTGCTCTGACAGAATGGAAATGTATTACAAATCTGCTGAGAAGTTAATTGCTGATAGTAATGCTTACGTATGCACTTGTAGTCAAGAAAAAGTGAAAGAAGGAAGAGAGAGAAAAGTGCGTTGTGCTTGTCTAAAGAAATTAAAACACAAGGAAGAGTGGAAAAAGATCTTGGAAGGCAAATATGAAGAAGGAAAAGCAAATCTAAGGCTTGTTGGTGACATGGAATCAGATAATGGAGTGCTACGTGATCCTATTATCGTGCGTATTTCCAAGAAAAAACATTATGCAAAAGGAAATAAGTATTATGCATGGCCCATGTATGATTTTGAAAACGCTATTGAAGACTCTATTGAAAATGTAACTCATATTGTAAGAAGTAAAGAATTCGAATTGCGTTTATTTTTACAAAATCTTATCAAAGACATGCTCAAATTACCCAAGCAAGAAGTAATTGAGATCGGACGTTTCAATATTATAGGACATACAACACAAGGAAGAGAGATTCGTGCATTGATTGAATCTGGAAAAGTAAAAAGTTGGGATGACCCGCAATTAGTCACTCTCAAAGCTCTACGTCGTCGTGGCTTCGATCCAGAAACATTCTGGGATTTAGCTAAAGAAGTAGGTTTGTCCAAATCAGAAACTAACATCAGTGAAGAAATGCTCGAGACATTGAACAGAAAGCGTATCGACAAAAAAGCAAAACGCTATTTCATGATAGAAAGTCCTAAGAAAATAATGATTGGTGATCATAAACTCAAGGAAACAAACGTACCTTTGCATCCAGAAGTCAAGGAATATGGTCATAAAGTTGTCAAAATCAGCAATGAGTTCTATGTAGAAGATGAGATCAAAAAAGGAAAAGTCTACAGATTTATGCATCTCTTTAACTTCAAAGACAATAAATTTGTTTCTGAACCCTATGATCAAAAATTAAATGCGCAGTTAATCCATTGGTTGCCAGTTGCAAAAGAAGTAATAAATGTAGAAATCCTCATGAAAGATGGTACAACAAAAACAGGATTGGGAGAGCCAGCGTTAAAAGATCTCAAAGTTGATGAAGTGGTTCAATTCGAAAGAAAATTCTTTGCTAGATTAGAAAAAAAAGACAAAGAGAAATTATATTTTGTTTATACCCATAAGTAATATGGAAAGTTTAGAACTATTAACGGATGATGAAATAGAACGTTTAAAGCAAGAAGGAAGATTAATAGGACCAACAAGTAGCGTTCCTGTAGAAGCTATACGCGCATTGCTTAATGCACTAGGATCATATGTAAAAGTTAAAAATCCCGCACAAATACCTCAAAGTGGATCAGTAATGAAGGTAGGTACAACACAACAAGAGGGAAGAGGAACAGAAAATGTAGTGTTTGGAATAGGGTATGTACAAACTACTAAAGGTCTACAACAAGTAATTCAGAGTTATAGAACAAGAGAATAATTAATGACCATATCTTCTTTGGCGTTTCTGGAATTCGTTAATGCATGCAATAAAGTCTTTCTTCTCAAATTCAGGCCATAAGGTGTCAGGTAAAAAGATAATTTCGCTGTAGGTAGATTGCCAAGGTAAAAATCCGCTTAATCTGGATTCAGATGTTCTAATAATTAAGTCAGGCTCATCTTGCATATAAAGATTTTCAGAGAAGACTTGTTCATTAATGTCCTCAACTTTAATTTTATTCTTTTTAACTTGTTCAGCAATTTTTTTGGTAGCGTCAATGACTTCAGCTCTGCCACCGTAAGCCATGGCGAAATTGACAATATAATCATTATAATCTTTAGTCAGTTCCATAAGTTTATGCATACGTTCTTGAAGGTCTTTAGGGAACATCCAGATGCGGCCAATCATATTAAAACGAACTTTTTTCTTGGAAAGATCAGGATCTTCAATAACACGATCAAACTCTTTTCTGAATAAGTCCATTAAATAAGCGAACTCTTCCTTAGGACGATCAAAGTTCTCAACAGAAAAAGCATACAGGGTTAATTCTTTAACTCCATATTCTTTGCACCATTCGAATAAATGTTCTAACTTCTTAGCACCCCATTCATGGCCTTTCCAGGGTTTAAGCATCAGGCGCTGTGCAAAACGTCGATTGCCATCAAGAATAATTCCGATGTGGCGAGGGACGTTATTTAACGTAGGTTTCATAGCTATTACCTGCAGAGAGGTCAGAAAGTTACTTTAAATATCTTTCGTAAGTTGGAAATGGAGTTACACAACACCTGCGAAGAAAAAGAGGCTAAACAAAAATAATCCGTAGGTAAAAAAGAGTATAAATCCTGTGAAGAAAGAGGAAGTTTGTTTAGACATAAGATAATGTACTAATAAGAGAGTGAGGAATAAAAGAAGAGGAATGCTAAAAAATAAATCAAAAGAAGAAAAAGATAAAGGTCCTAGAACAGAAGAAATTCCTAAGATGAGAAGAATATTAGCTGCATTAGAGCCTATGATGTTTCCCAAGAAGACATCAACTAATCCCTTGCGTGTTGCATTAATAGTTACAAATAATTCTGGCAGTGCAGTGCCAAATGCTACAAGAGTCATGGAAATAAGTTTTCCAGATAAGCCGAGTTCAACGCTCAGGGTAAGTACTGAAGAAATAAGATAGTGTGCGCCAAAAATAAGTGCTACAAGTCCAAGAGTAAGGTAAGCTAAGCTGCTAAAAAAAGAGGGGCTCAGCAAGGGATGTTCCATCTCTTCAGTGTAAGTTTGTATCTCGCGTACAACACGACGAGGAGAAGTTTTCATTTGGTAGATAAAATAGCAAGCGAACAAGAACAAAAAAGCTACGCCTTCTGAAGAAGAAAGTTGTCCGTCTAAAGCTAAGATCAAGAAGAGTGAAGTGATAATAAGTAAAATAATCGCATCGTCTAAAAAATAACGGCGCTGAAAAGGTACAGTTAAAAGAAAAAGTCCAAGAGCCAAATTAAATCCTAGGTTGTAGATATTGCTGCCAAGAACATTCCCCAAGCCAATTTCTGGTGTTCCTGCAAAAACAGAAAAAACATTCGTCGCTAGTTCAGGAAAAGAAGTGCCTATGGCTATAACTGTTAATCCTATGATGAATGGAGAAATGCGTAAGGTTGCGGCTAAAGCTGCTATTTCATCAACTACGACATCAGATCCCTTGACTAAGAGAGCTAGGGAAACAATAAGAATAAAAAGCGTTAGAAGCATGCTTACAACCTTGTTTATGAACTTTTTAAGAGTTTCGTGAAACCAGAAAATTTATATACTGTACAATGATAACAAACAAATACTATAACTAAGTGATAATAATGGCCTCTGAAATTTTCACAACAATTCAAGAATGGTTGACAGTGATTATGCTCTTAATTGCAGCAGTCATCTGGTATAAAGTTCGAAAAGAGCGCGACGTCACAGGAATCAGATCTTATCGCATTTTCAATGTTATTTTACTGCTTGCCTTGCCATTTTTACTCAGACTTATCAAGTTTATTCCTGCAGACATCAACCATGTCTTGCAAGCAACTTTATTTTTCTTAATCTTTTTTGCTTTATTCATTATAGCAGTTAGAGAAAACAAGCGCATGCAAAGAGAAAGAGTAAAAGATATGCGAGAATTGCTTACTGAATCTAAAAAACATCCTATTCGCTATGAATTTGCTCGTCGCATTGTACTTCCAGAGCTGCAAAAATTCAAAGCAAAGCAAGAAGAAGTAAAAAAACAAGAGAACACGCTCGCTGCAAAGATCAAAGACGTAGAAAGCAGAGAAGCTAAAATCAAACAAGAGTTAGAAACTCTCAAGAGTGAAAGAGAAGCAGTCAAACAAGAAGAGCAAAGAAAAACACAACTTCAAAAAGAAAACGAAATAAAAGAGCGCGAAATGAAGAAGAAGGAAGAGGAAATAAATCGCCTTCTTGAAAAAACTAAAACTCGTGAAGCAGAGCTCAAGGCTTTCCAAGAAAAGCTGGCATTGCGTGAAGTAGAGGGACAGAAAAAATATGAAGAAACTGTCAATAAATTGAGAACCAAAAAAACTGAAGAACTTACTCAACTTCGTGCAGAATACAAAGCCATCAAGAATCAATTATATGATCGCACTAAACGTCGTGAGGAAGAATCAGATCGTTTTGAAAAAGATTTAGAGCGAAGAGAGCAAGAGCTTCGTGACAAGGTAAAGCTTTATCAGAATATTGACAAGATTACTGAACAAAAGAATGCGGAAATGGACAGACGTCGTCAGGCATTGCGAAAAATAGAAGAAAAAACTATGAAAAGTGCTTCAGACTTGCGCAAGGCAGAACAAGGATTTGTAGAAGCGCGACGTACCTTCAAAGAAGAAGTGGAAGCTTTCAAGGACAGAGAAGATGAAGTGCGCGAAGAGTTAGAAAAAAGTCAAAAGAGAGTAGCTCGTGCAGACAAGACACTTGTTGAATCGCAAGAAGTGCGTGAAGCTGCCCGCCTCAAAGAAGAAGAAGTGCAAGCTTGGAAAAAAGAACTTGACGCTCGCCAAAAAGCAATTGAAAGTGAAGAATATCGTATTGGTAAAGAACGTGCTGATTTAGGAAAGAGAGAAATGGAAATCAGCAGGAAAGAAGGAGATATCCTTATGGAGAAGTCTGCTTTTGATGAAATGAAAGTAAGTGAAAAGAAGATGCAAAAGGAAAAAACACAGGCGCAGAAAGAAGTTATGCCTAGCAAGAGGAAATAAAATGGCTTACGAAAACATTGCAACAATCTTGAGCGCAGCAACATTAGTATTTACTATTTTTACTCTGATATTTACAGTCAAGAATCGTGAATTTGAACGAGGAGAAGTAGAAAACGCAGTAAATGCTCTGCTCTTTGGATTTTTTATGACTGTGATTATCGTAGCCATTCGTTTAGTGGAAAGTCTTAATGAATGGAAGCCTGATGCATTGGCAGCAATCACTCCAGAAGCAACCACTTATATTGGATATCTCACGCAAATTGAAACACTAGCTCTTGATCCTTTATTGGCAGTCTGTTGTTTAGTAGCGATGTTCTTAGCAAAAGATTTATTAGAAAAATGATTCCTAGATCGAGGATACGACCTCTGCGAAGGTTGGATCACTGGTGCAGAAGCTTATATGAAAAAGTCTACACACCTGAAGT
>JAUXTV010000095.1 GCA_030679025.1 Candidatus Woesearchaeota archaeon | reverse complement strand
ATACTGTTGAAACTTTGAGAGGTAGAGAACACTATTTTCTTTGTGAGAATAATTATGACAATATCCACAGGAGCTTAAAGAAATATCTGGAGTTTCCTCAAAAACAGTCATGAAATCTTTCAAATCAAAGTGATATCCTTGTATCTGCAATGATGGGTGAGCTTGTTCTTTTTTGAATTTTCCAAAATTGACAACAACATTACCTTCAGTCTGACAATCTTCCACATTTTCATTTGACCATTGTTTTAGCTCAATGAGAACAATATTATCTTCATTTTTTACACTCTTTCCAAATAAGAGGACATCGATTCTTCTTGAGGAATAAGGCAATTCATATTCTACAATAATTCTATTTTCATGGAGTCCAGAGAAATCAAGAGCATTCTTCATAAAATTTAAAGAGACATTCCAAGAATTAAACTCCGATGGATTAACTGATCTGCCATAGTGTTCTTCATATTTTCTAGAAATGAGGTCACCTATTTTATTTTGGAGAACATCATCACGAAATTGTCCAACAGATCCTTCATACAGTCTCATGGTTACAGCTCGTTATATTTCTTATTTGAACCTTTTGCTTTCTCTATAGGGTATTTCTTTTCATTTTTTGCCATTTTATTATGAACTTCCGTAGTTAGATCAATATTATATTTCTGGGCAAGTCTCAAGATGAAATAGAGGATATCTGCAAGTTCCTCGGAGATTTTCACTCTTTTCTCCTGATTGGCGAACATTGCTTCCATCTCTTGCTCTGATTTAAATCTAAAAAGTTCTAGGAGTTCTGAAGCCTCTGTAATGATGCCTATAGCTAGATCTTTAGGGTTATGGAATTGATCCCAGTCTCTCTTATCACAGAAGTCTTTGATTTTATCTTTCAGTTCCTGGATGTTGGTTTTCGAGTCCATATCTTAAAAAGTCTCTATTTTCTTTTTACTATTATGGTGTGTTTTTTTCATGTTTTTTGGAGTAATTACGACTATAAAAATGTTATCGGACGATTTAAGAGGGAATCTTTGTGCTAACAAGAGTAGACTTGATGGATTGCTACCCTTTCTCTACTATTCCTTTGCTTTCCTAGCCAACTCTACACCCACCTAATTCCTGCTCTACGTCAATAACGTAAAAGTTAAGTAGAGAATTTAAAGAGATAGTATAAACGAAAAGTATTTAAATAGAAATGCTTCATATTATCTAAAATGACAGATGAAAACTTAATAGAGCTACTTAAATCTCTAAGTGAAGATATTCGTCAAATGAGGATGGATATGGCAAGGTTAGCAAGAGATTCGTACAGACAAGATATTGAAAAAGTAGCAAATACCCCTGCTCGTCAAGAGATGTGGCGTTTGTGCGATGGCATTCATAACAATGAAGAGATTTCTAAAATGATAGGCGTAAGTTTACGAGCAATTCAGTACTTCGTTCAAGATGCTGAGAAAAAAGGACTAATAATAGCTAAAAAACGTGGTTACCCAAAACGAAATGAAAGTTTCGATGAAATACCATCTGAGTGGAAAGCATATAAAAAACCAGATATGCAACCGATCACTAACGAACAAAAGTTAGGAGAGCAGCCTAATGAGTGATATAAATGATATGCGAATTATTGAACTATTAGAAGAACTTGCAAAATGGAAAAGATTTGAAGGCGCTCAACTCGCCAAAAAAATTCTAAGAGAACTCCTTTCTAAAGATCCCGAAAAGATTGTTTATCAATATAGCGATGGTAGGGGATCTCGAGATATTGCAACAGTTGCTGGAGTAAGTGATTTTTCGGTGAGGAGCTATTGGAAAAAATGGAATAGTGAAGGGTTAGTAATACCTTCGAAAAAATTCAGAGGGCGTTATGAAAGGATATTTTCACTTGAAGATTTTGGAATAGAAATTCCAGCTTTAAAAAAACTACAAGAAACAGAGGAAACAATAATCCAACAAGGGGAAAAGACTGGAGAAGAAGACCATGTCTGAAGAACATACTAAAATTCTGAAAGAAATTCTAAAATGGATAAAGATTTCAGGAATAAAGGAAGTAAAATCCCTTCTAGATGTACAAATACAAAATGATTCAAAAAAATATGTATATCAGTTAAGCGATGGCACTAAAGGTACTCAAGAAATTGCAAAAGTAGTTGGAGGGTTGTCACACCAATCAGTTGCAAATTATTGGAAAGCTTGGGAAAAGATAGGACTTGGCGAATCGATATCGGCACCAGGAGGTAAAAGATTCAAACGTTCATTTGATCTGGGGGATTTTGGACTAAAAATTCATGCAAACTTACAAAAACAAGAGATCACAGAGCAGACAGTAAATGGGGTAGAGCAAAATGCCTGAAAAAGAATCTGAAATCGAGAAGAAGTTGGATGTCATATCTCGCTTATTGGCTTTTAACATAGTTAAAGACAAACCTGTAAAAGAACAGATTGACATTCTTACAAAAGCAGGCCTCAAAGTCTCCGACATCGCTATCTTACTAGATAAAACAGAAAACCAAATTTATGTGACCCAAACCATTCTTAGAAAAAAGAGAAAAGAGGTCATAAAAGAATTATCAGAGCAACAGCTAACTCAAACAGAAGAAAACAAAATATCTGAAGTAAAATGAACAGAGGTTTTATATTATGCCGGTAAGCAAAACAATTAGGGATGAGCTGGTTGGAAAAATAGGCCAAAGAACTATGTACTTAAAAATGGATAGTGCAAGACAGATTGCATCTCATTCGATTACAAGTGATACGGCTTTATATGTTGTAGCCTCTCAAGAAAATATCCCTGTAGCAACTATATTAAAAAAAGAGCAGAGATTCAATGAACTCAAAGAATTTCAAGATGCAGTCAAGAATTTTAATTTTAACACTAGAAAGCAAAATAACTTAAGAAAGCTTGGTAATGAAACTCCTCAAATACAGCAAATATATCAGAACTCAGATTATGAGTCAACAATTATAAAGAAAATAAAAGCTGTTGGTAAAAAATATGGCATAGAAAACATTGACCAAAATTGGATCGATACATTAGTAATTTTGAATTTTATTGAAACTGCCACAACAAAAGTTCTTATGGATCATGATTTTACTGAGGACGATGTTAAACAAATGAAATGGGAAGAAAAATTGACAAAGCTTCAAAACAAACTATATGAAGA
>JAUXTV010000088.1 GCA_030679025.1 Candidatus Woesearchaeota archaeon | reverse complement strand
CATTTTCTATAATTGTTAAAGGGTCTATTCTCTCATGAACATGAAGAGAAACAACATCAACATCAAAGTTTGTTCCTTCTTTCTTTCCAGCCCATTGTAATTGTGGATCTAGATGAGGATCATACACATATGTTTTCTTTCCATTTAAGTGGTCTGTCTCAGCAGTAACAAGACCAACAGGAGGATTATTAGCTCTTTTTTTATCTTCATGAGTATATTGTTTAACTTGGTCCTCAAACTCTTGCGCACTTGAACGTTCTTTTATTGGTATTTTATTTTTTTTCTTTCTCATGATATTTCCCCGTAATTTCTAATCTTTATCTATCTTTCTTGGCGTATTCCAATAAGGGCTTTTGCATTTAGGGCAGACTTTTGGCTCTTCGATAGTTGTCTCTCGAGGAACCCATTTATGTCCGCAACGTTCGCAAACATATCCTTCTAATTTAATCTTTCCCATATTGAGTAGTTATATTCTCTTTAGTATATAAGTTTTACTATCTTACTAATCAAAAGGTTTAAATACTTAATAGTATATTACTATTAGGTATATAGGTAATGATTATGGAACAACCGCAACCTTTCAGAAAAAAGAAAAGAGTATCAGATAAAAACCTTTCTCTTAGCCGCAAGATTAGAGGTTATGCTATTTTGGCAAAGGGAGATATGCCGATAGCAGTAAGAGAAGAAGAGTTTTTAATCCCTTCACAAAGCTCTGATAAGAAGTATAAAGTAACAAATATTTCTGGATGGAACTGCGAATGTCAGGACTTTCAAAACAGGCATTCAGATTGTAAACATATTCATGCTATTAAACTCTGGATTAAATTAAGAGCTAAACCAGAACTAGAAGACTTGGAAATAGATACAAATGAAGAGAAATGTATCTACTGCAATTCTCTTAATATTGTAAAGAATGGTGCAAGAAAAACAACAATAGAAAACAAACAAAGATTCAAATGCAAGGATTGCAGAAAGAGATTTGTTCTTGATCCTGTGAAGAAAATCAAAGGTAATGGTAAAATAGTAACTTTAGCTATGGATTTATATTTCAAAGGATTGTCATTACGAGATATTTCAGATACGCTTTATCAATTTTATAATTTAAGAGTGCATTTTGATACAATAAGAAGATGGATTAGCAAATATACACAAATAATGGATAATTACACTAAAGAATTCAAGCCAGAATTAAGCGATAAATGGCACGTTGATGAACAGATGATTAAATCAAAGAAAGATTATATCTGGTGCTGGAATGTTCTAGACAGCGAAACAAGATTTTTGATTGCTAATAATGTAACAAGAGGAAGGGAGATTAAAGATGCAAGAGCAGTATTAAAAATAGCAAAAGAAAACATTAAGGAAAATCCTAAAGAGATTGTTACGGATGGTTTATGGTCTTATAACAAAGCTATACGGAAAGAATTTGTTACAAAAAGAACAAGTCCAAATGCTGTTCTTCATTCCAGAAATGCAGGAATAGCAAAGAAACTTCTTAACAACAATATGGTTGAACGTTATCATAATGAATTTAGGGAATTTGACAAAGTAAGAAGAGGATTTAAGTCAGATGAAACAGCACAGCAATGGAGCGATGCATTTAGGCTTTATCATAATTTCATTAAGAAGCACATGGCTCTGAATGGGGCAACACCTTCTCAAGTAGCAGAGATTGATATTGATTTAGGTAGAAACAGATGGCTAAGTCTGCTAAAACAAAGTCTCAATCACCCGAATACGACAAAAAAGGAGGTAATATTAAAATGACCCTTTAATACGACAGAGAGCTCTTTAGAAAGGTTTAAAAATCGACCAAAACCTTGACTTGCTATGGCAGAGATCAAATGCGTAGTCAATGACACTAAAACTGGCAAAAGCTATACTAAGCCTTTAACAGATAATACCGAGGTTAGCGGTCGCAAGATAGGTGATAAACTAACTGGTTCAGTTGTAGACTTACCAGGTTATGAATTACAAATCATGGGTGGCAGTGATATTGCTGGCTTTCCTATGCGTCAAGATTTAAATATGAACACTAGAAAAAAACTACTTGTTCGCAAAGGCGACGTAGGCATTCGCAAAGCTATTCGTGGCACTATTTATCGCAAGACTGTTTCAGGCAATACTGTGAGTGATATTACAGCACAACTCAACTTGAAAGTTATTCAACATGGCTCTAAAAGTATTGAAGATTTATGGGGCATCAAGAAAGAAGAAAAACCTGTTGAAGCTGCTCCAGCACCTGCTAAGCAATAATTTCTTTTTCCTATGACTTCTCCACCCACATCTGAACCATCAAGAAAAGAATTTCCTCAAACCTTAACCGAAATTACAGGACTTGAAAACAAAGATGGTCTACTCTGTTTACTTTATCCCAAATTTACAGGCAAAATTCACTTTCTTAACTCTGGTGTAGGTCTAACTGAGAATTTTCCAGTTCAACGATTTCGGCAGCCACCTAAAACTCTTTATCAATCTGTTGGACTTTTTTCTACTAATTATTTTCGCCAGGGACCAAAACTCAATATTGCACGAGCCTGTTTAGCTCCTGAAGATCCTGAACCTCCACATTTTCATCCAGGAGGAGAAATAGCTAAGGTTCTTGTAGGAGAATATTTTGATGCTGATTTGGATGGAAATCCTTTTCGTTTTTATCAGCAAGGATCTACAGTTTTTTACTCTAAAGGATCTACACATAGACCACTTACTCGCGATGGAGCACTTGTAGAATACATTACTTTTGATGGTCTTGTCGAAGGAAAAAATGCAGAAGATCTTTTAAGACTCATGCAAGCTACTCCTAAAACTAGTGATGAATCATTAGAATATGCTTTGTTATGGATGGTTCCTGATGAAGAAGAACGAACACGTTTACGCACTCAATTAGGATTATAAGCAACCTTTATAAATTCACTTTCTACCAATCTGTTTAATGGCTACAACAATTGCTAAAAAAACACCTAAAGCAGCAAAAACCCCTACAGAGAAGACTGAGAAGAAAGCAGTTGCAAAACCAGCTGCTGCTAAAGAATCTAAAAAGAAACAAGCACTTTCTCAAGAACAACCCGCAATCAGTATTGGGATATTCGGACATGTAGATCATGGCAAAACTACTCTGACTAGATCTATGACGGGCAAGTGGACTGATACTCATTCTGAAGAAATGAAACGAGGTATTACTATTCGCCTTGGATATGCAGATGCAGATTTCTATACTTGTTCACAATGCGAGGATGTTGATAAATATACTATCAGTGCTACTTGTCCAACTTGTGGTGGTACAGCAGCATTTTTAAGAAAAGTCAGCTTCATTGATGCTCCCGGTCATGAAAGTTTAATGGCAACGATGTTAAGTGGAGCTTCTATTATTGATGGTGCACTTTTGTTAGTTGCTGCGAATGAAGAATGTCCCTTACCACAAACTAGAGAACATTTAATGGCTTTAGAAATTCTTGGTATCAAAAATATAGTCATAGTCCAAAATAAAATTGATATAGTGGATGAAGCACAAGCAGTCAAAAATTATCAACAGATTCAAGCTTTTGTCAAAGGAACTATTGCTGAAAAAGCGCCTATTATTCCTATTAGCGCACAACATAATGTGAACATTTCTGCATTGATTGCTGCACTAGAACAAACGATTCCTACTCCTACACGAGATATTACTAAAGATCCTTTATTTTTCATTGCACGAAGCTTCGATATTAATCGACCAGGTACAGAGATTGAATCATTACATGGCGGTGTTCTAGGAGGAGCATTGAAACAAGGTGTTTTCCATGAAGGCGATGAAATAGAAATTCGTCCTGGTTTAGGCATTGAACGTGAAGGCAAGAAACAATGGAATTCTATTACCACAAAAATCTTAGGCATGCATAGTG
>JAUXTV010000079.1 GCA_030679025.1 Candidatus Woesearchaeota archaeon | reverse complement strand
GTTTATCAGAACATGTATTTGACCAACTTCGCTGATCATGAAGGGTTGTATAGGCTCTACTACCGGGGTATTCTCTGACCATCCGCCGCCGCCTGGACTATCTGGACCAGAGAGAGAGCGGATAGGAAAGTTGTCTCGAACATTCACGTCAAAGAGATAAGGATTATCGCAGATGTTGTCGAAGTCAAGATCTACACAAGCGAATCCTCTGCGGGTCTGATTATCGCGGTAAAATGTTTGATAGAAATTTCCAAAGCTGAAAGTTCGTCCTAGCAAGGTAATATTGTTATCCCAACTATTATTAAAACCGCCATCAAAAACAGGATCGCTCAAATTTTCAAAGTAATTGAGGAAAATAGTGATATTCTGCGCTAAATTTCCACCTTCAATACTGATGCCTCCGCCTACAGTATCAATGAGTTCATTAGCGGAAAAAGCGTTCGCGCGGATATAATGATCGCTTGAGTAAGAAATGGACATTCCTTGGTCAACACGAGAGGCGATATTGCGTCTTACCCTAGCTCCATCAGCGCCTTGAAGAAGTTCGATAGCTAAAGGAGAATCTGAGATAACATTTTCCTCGATGGTGGCATTAGTAGCATTTTTTCCAGCGTCGCGTTGAATGCGAATCTTTCCACCGTCAATAGTATTCCTTAAGAGAAGAGAATTAGATGACCCTGCCAAAACAATAGCTTCAAAATTAGAAGCCTGAGTGATCACCTGAATAGTATTGTCTGTGATAATATTGTTGTCTTCATTAATAAGTTTAATAGCAGAAACAGCATTCGTGATAGTATTATTCACGATTTGGATATTGGGGAAAGGATCTGCAGGTCTAGTATTATTTACAGTGCGTCTGCCTATGAGATAGACTGCAGTCCAGACACTATCAAATATGTTGTCCCGAACAGTCAGAGTGAGTACTGAAGGGAACGGTGGAACACTGTTACTGCCTCCAGTGATAGCTCTCGCATAACCAGACATATAACAATTTTGAATAGTAACGCCTTCAGTAGCATCAACAACAAAAAGTAAGGCATTAAGTTTGTTGAACTGAGCGCCATTGCAGTCAATCACAGTGTCATTAGCTATAATAGTAAGATTCTCAACCTGATAAGTCCCTGGAGTAAAGGTAGTGCTTGTAGAAATAGTGCAATGATCTGTTGGAGTTTGACCGCATTCAACTGCAGCAACTAAATGAAATGATAATAAAATGCCTAGGAAAACTGCAAATGCAAAGAGTAAATTTCTCATAGTGTAGTTATATCCCCCAACTCACAACAAGGTAAACTCCTTAATAAATCTATCGTTCGTTTTCTTTGGTCAGTAGGAAAAGAAAGGAACAAAGTATTTAAAAAAGCGCAGGAATAAGAAAAGACATGGAATCTATTCTTAACTATAAAGAGAAAATACATCTCCTGCTCGAGCAGTTTTTCAATCAGAAAATAAGCACATTAAAAGACTATCCCAGGGATATAACTCATATTATGGAAACCATTAAGGAATTTACTCTTAGAAAGTCAAGCAGGATACGCCCTCTGATATGCTTGTCTGCGTATGCTATGTTCAAAGAGATCACGCCTGAAGCGCAGCGTCTTGCTCTGACTACAGAACTGCTGCAAACAGCGTTGCTTATTCAAGATGATGTTATGGACAATGATGATCTGCGCAGGGGAAAACCGACAGTACACAAGATCTATGAAACTTACAAAGGATATAACGAAAACCTGGGCAAGTCTATAGCTATGTTAGCAGGTGATATCGCTGCGTTGTTGGTCTATGAATTAGTTGAGCAAGCGTCTCTTCCAGCAGCTATCAGAATAAGAGTAATAAAAGAAATAAATGGGATTCTAGAGCAGGAATACTATGGTCAATCCTTGGATATTCTCAATGCGACAGAACAAGTAACAAAGGAAGATATTTTACAGACCTACAATCTAAAGACTGCAGCATATACCACAACTGGTCCTTTAGCTTTAGGGGCTATTCTTGCTGGAGCAAAAGAAGCTGACATCGTAAAACTGAAAGCATGTGGAAAATCTCTTGGTCTTGCTTTTCAGATTATTGATGATCTAAGTAATCTCTTTACAGAACAGGCAGAGACAGGAAAAATACCTTATGCAGATCTCAAAGAGGGAAAGAGAACATTCATTATAGCCATGACACTTGAACATGCTTCACCTCAGCAGAAAGCAATAATTCAGAAAGGGCTTGGAAACAAAGAGCTTACCAAGGAAGAAGCTGAGTCCATAAAGAGTAGTATCAGAACAACAAAAGGACTGGAAAAAACAAAAACATATGCTTTCAATCTCATAACTGAGGTGGAACACTTGTTACGGGAAATGAACTTGCAAGAACAAGGAAAACAGTATTTATTTGAGATTATAGGTTTATTGAAGGAAAAACTTTCTAAAATACACTAAGAAGAGAATAATAAAATAAAAAAGAGAAGAGAAGAAAAAAAAGAAAAAAGACGAAAATTATCGTCTTTGGTTACCCTGGTATTGCGGGTAATAATAATAGGTCTGACCTTCAGCAACATTAGTCATGGTTTCAGTGCCTTCATTGTCTTCTTTCATTTTTCTAAAAGCAATGATCAATCCTAAGACTACCAATGCAATTACTAAAATGATGAAGATGACTGCTAAAACTGTCTTGACTGTGGTTGTGCTAGTCTTCTGTGCAACGCCAACAACTTCTGTGTTCACATTGAATTCATGGACAATTTCTCTGCCCATCATAACACGAACAACAGAAACATAGTTCTTTGGTTCTGCATTTTCATTAGCTCTGATGAAGATATTAGCTTCAGCAGTGCCATCAGCTTGAACAGTGATGAAACCAGGTTCTACTCTGTATTGGCCCCAAGGAGCTACACCATCAACTTGTACAGTGTATAATCCTTTTTCAGTGCCCATGTTAGCAAACATCAGTTTGAAAGAGGTTTCTTCATTTTGGTTAACACGTTTAGTAGTGCTGTCGATATTGATTAATGTGTCAACTTCCTTAGGTTTTTCCATGCCTTTAACGAAAATTTTTCTTGTTTCTGTTAAAAGACTGTGGCCTCTGTTGTATAACACATCAACCTTAAGAGTGTATTCGCCAGTTTGAGCATCTTCTGGAATTCTTAAAAGGAATTCTAATTGTCTAGAGCTTTGTTCGTCTAGTCTGAATTCTTCTTCCTCTTCTTGTAATTCAGTGATTAATTCATCAATGAAGTTACTGGTAGAGACGCCTAATTCTGGAATGGATGCAGTTACACGAACATCATCTTCCTTTAATTCTCCTAAGTTTTCAATACGAGAAATTACGAAGATAGGTTGTCCAGCAACAACATTTGAGCTTGGGTTCACAAGAATGTCAAAGATGTTCAAAGAGTGTCTTTGTTCATCGATGTTTAAAGTGAATTCAATTTGATCTTCATTGCGACTGTCAGAAGCTTCAACACGTAAAGTGTAAAGTTCAGAAGCATCAATGTCTTCAGGGATAACGAGAGTTAATCTTTTCTTGTACACTAAACCTTGATCAACAGAGAAAATATCGCTGATGTCGGAAACAGTGCCGAATTCATAGCCAACGATTCTAGCTTCAACGCGAACATCAGGAACTTGACCGCCTGGAATGGTTGCATTGCCTTGGAGAGTAACTTCAATTTCGATAGTTTCTCCTCGTTCAACGTCTAAATTTGGGATAGTAGTGCTACCGCCAAATGCTTGAAGATCGTTAACTTCGACTCCAATAATAGTATAATCTGGTGCTGCTGCAGAAACTAAGCCTGCGCATACCGTAAATATGAATAATAGTGCTGTTATCAATGTTGATTTCATGGTATCTGTGTAACCCCCAAATGTTTTCGAGTTTATACTCGATTTGTTGCTATTGGACAGTTATGATTACTATATAAACCTTTCGGGTAGTAACAGAAAAAACTAAAACGATCTCACAAGCGCTGCAGATGCAGTAAGAAGCAAGAATGCAACAATGAGAAGTGTGCTTACCAAGAGAAGATCTACATCATTTTCCTGTACAGCTGGGGACGATTGTAGAGGAATTTTCACAGGTGGTTGTGTTTGAATATAAGAAGTAAGTTGGACAGTTTTACAGCCGCTAAAAGTAAAAGAATCAAATGCTTGTCGAATCTCTTTGCCACTATAGAGGTAAGCATCAAAAGTATATTTGCCTTGAGGTTCTTCTTGGAGATACAAAGGAAACAAAATTTGTTCTCGACTTCTTGGTCTCACTTGAAGACTAGGAGAAAATGCATGAACATTTAAAGGTTTATTCACTAGTTCAACATACACATCTTCAGTATAAGTTCCTTTGTTTTCTACATCTACTAGAACTAAGATTTCTTTAGTGCAATGGAGAGATTGTTCACTAATAATAATGTTAGCAATTTTGATGTCATGTACTAATACTTTATTCGGAGCTGCGCTAACTACTGTGCTCACTAAACAAAACAGCAACAGAAGATAGACGATGGATTTCATTACCACTTGAGAATGGTTATTGCATATTTAAGAGTTATGGTAAATGGGGATAGTAGGATTTGAACCTACATCCAGCGCTGACTCCAAAAAATCGTTGGAGGCGCTTCTTCTACCAGGTTGAAATATATCCCCGATAAAAATAAGACTCAATAATTCTTTATAAATCTACCCGTATTTGTTCATGAAGTAAGGAATATCTTCAATGTGCTTATCATTCACAATAAATATTTTTTTATCTCCAATACGAAGAGCATCTCTTTTTGGCTTCTTAGGACACACTAAAATTCCTAAAGTATAGTTACAGTCTTCTAGATATTTATAGAGCTGTTTTATTTGGGAAATGCTAATTTCATGAGATCTATAATCTTTAACCTCTATAATTGCTTTTTTCTTTCTTCTCTCTAAAATAATATCAGCAAAACCTCTTTTTGTCTTTACTAATCTCTGTATTTTACCATATTGTAATAATTTATCAGCAATCATATTTTCATAATATTTCCATCTTTCTCTAATTTCTTTCTTTCCAACACCATATGTCTTTAATCTTTCAAAAGGAAAATTTACTCCTGCTTTTTTATAAGCTTCATAAATGCCTTTTTTAAAAATTAGTTGAACATGTGTCTTGCATGCTGTGTTTATTTCTCTTTGAGTTGGTGTAGAATTGTTTTTAATAAACTCTATTACTATCTTTTGTTTTTTTATTTTTATAAGATGACTTCCTTTCAGTCTACGATTAGGAGATTTAATTCCAACTATTTTATATATTTCATCAATACTTGAAAAATAATTATATAATTTTGTATGAAACTTTTTCTGTAGTGCAGTTGCAGTAATCAACGGATGTTTTTTTACATAAGCAATAATAGTCTGTTTCTTTTCTTCTTGTAACTGCTTATCTATTGGTCGTGGATAAGGAACGCCCGCAGCATCAAAAGCTTCTTTCGTAGTTTTAAAAGCGCTTGAAATTCCGATTTTTGTATCTCTACTTATGATCTGCCCACCTGCTCTTGGATGTTGTTTAATATAATCAATAATTATCGCTCTTCTTTCTTCCCTGTTCTTTCGTTTGAACGTTCTCGGAGGTTCAACACCAGCATCTCGAAATGCTTCCGCCATGCCACCAATATAGACACGTTCAATTTTAATAGCAGTTTTTCTTTGGATATATGCACAAGTAGCTTTTGGATTATCTTTAATGAGGCTTCTAACTAGTATTTTTCTTTGTTCAACATCTGTATACATCTAAATAAGAAGAAAGTATTGTTTATAAATCAAGAAAGGGGTCTTTGAGAAGTAACTATATACTGAAGAACTTATTTTTCTTTTTTCACAGAGTCTTCGTCCGAAGTTGCAGAAGTTTCATCAGCAGTAGTAGGTGTAGGAACTTCTTCTGTATCTTCATCAAGAACTTCTTCCAAAGCATCTTTGTCTGTAGCTAGATTTCTGCCAAAGGTAGAAGCGATGTCAATCACATATTTGCCTTCTGCTAATTTATACACTAGAGGTTTGCCTTTGAATAAGTCGATCAGATCAATTTCAAATTTGCCTGGTTGCAGCATGCGAATAGATTCTAAGTCTAGCACTACTGGGTGTTCTGGTTCTTGCTCTTCGCCAATAAATTCCATCGCGTCTTGCTCAAGTTGTTGCTTGTCTTCTAAAGTCAATTGAGCAGTAAGTTCTCTAGCAACTTTAATTGCTTCTTTCTTCATATAGAAAAAGAATCTGCTGCCACAAGTGCATCCCTTCAAGATAATATCAGAACCATCATCATACATCTTGGAGCAACGGACGCATTGATGGGGCATTGCTTACCTTCGTTTTTTCGAACGTGATGGAGTCTTTTTAGATGCGCTTCTAGTTCTAGGAGTTGTCGTATGCATCGTCAAGAGCATCATGTTATTCGGATCGCGCTTAATTTCGCGAACAATAGTGGCTGGTCCAATAATAGTTATACCGTCTCTATTGCCTATGATATATTTGACCATTTCTTTTTTGACACGTTTTAAGAGTTGTAAGTTTTTTTCTTCAGGGTAAATAGTGCAGATTTCAATGCCTCGGAAACTGTCTTCAATTTGTTGCATCGTTTCTTGAATAAGTTGTCCTTCTTCTTCAGGATGTAAACGTCCTTGCATTAAGACAATTTTATTTCCTTTGACAATTCCAAGCAGTTTATCAATACGATCGCTCGTATCCAAGTGCTCAATATCTGCGTATGGCACGAATTGAAGTTTTAGCATAGTTCCCTTTCACCTCTATTTTATTACCCTAAATAAAGACTCATAAAATTCTTCCATATTTTTTCCATTCATAGCTGAAATGCCCACCACATCATACTGTGGGAATGCACTTTCAATTTTTTTGAGATTCGATTTTTTCAAATCCACTTTATTGCCCGCGATTAACACAGGAATATCTCTTGCAGCTAAATTACCGATGATAGTGACATTCACTTGTGAATAAGGATTTTGCGTGGAATCTAAAACTACTACGACACAGTCCATGTCATCTAGCCATTTAATAGAATCAATAACTCCTTTAGTTGCTTCCTTAGCTCTGCTCTTTGCTTCCTTCTCAGACATTTTAAATTTCATGAAGTCTTCATAATCAATTTTAGTGGCGATACCAGGAGTATCAATAAGGCTGAAAGTTAATTCTTTGTTCTTATGTTTGATATGTATTTTCTCTTTGATCTGGATTTCTCTCGTTTCATGGGGTATATTGGACACAGAACCCATTTTTTCTCCTAACCAGTCTTTACAAATGCGGTTAGCGAGTGTAGTTTTACCAGAATTAGGAGGTCCATAAAGACCCATCTTAATGTGTCTCTTTTGTGAAAAGAGCTTATCAACCATGCGTTGGACAAAGTCTCTTAAAAATTTGATCATGTAGTTGTTCAACCTCTTATGAGACAAGACTCTACTTTCTTTTTAAGCATTTCTGTGATACAAGAGTACTATTCTGCAGTGCTAAAAGAGTAGAGATAAAAGTGAAAAGAGAAAGAAGATTATTCTTGGACAAAAGTATCAAGAGTTTTATGTAATTGACCTAATCCAGTAGTGCGAAGCTGTTCAATAGTATCTGGTTTTACTGTAAGAGCAGTTATATGATAAATGACTGCGTGACCTCTTTTTGAAGAAGCAAGACTGCCTCCATATAATTTTCCTTGTCCACTTGAAGATCCTTGAGAAATACTTCCAGCACCTATACTTGCACCTCTCATACTTCTCATAGGATTATCACTACCAAAAGTATGTCTGCTAGAATCAGAATCCCTAAACAAGCCCGGGGGTCGTTGTTCTTCAACAGGTTGTACTAAGAGAACCATATGTCCTACAGAACTGGGCAACATAAGTTGATCTATGTCAGACAAATCACGAACAGCATCAACTTTCCATTTAAACTGTTTTTGATCTTTATCTATATCAAGGACTCCTACTGATTGACCTCTGCTTAGTAATTTGTAGAAACTGAACCCTCCCTCCATAATAACACTAACTGCATAATCTCTATGTCCCGAAGAGTCAAATTGAAGTACAGGACAAAATTCAGTAGCATATTTTCCTTGGGGTGAAATAGGAAAAAGAGCAGCAACATCAACTACAGGTGTACTATCAGAAATACCTTCAACAAGATTTTCTAAGAATTCAGCTAAAGGATAAGATTGTTTTTTTGTAAAAAAAGTTTCTGCATCAGATCTGCCTCTCCATCTCGTTATTTGATGGCGTTGTAAAGGTGAACTTCCCCATCTTCCAACATCGCGTAAAAGTAAAGGTGTATGATATGTAGCATTAACAGTTATAGGATTACCGTCTTGAGTAGGATGTAAAGCTACGGCTAACTGAGGAGTATCTGGTGCAATATTTACTACAATATTTGGAGGATAATCTAAGGAAACGAGTCCCGGTTGAATATCTGCCCATCGTAATGCTTCAGGCTGCAAGTCGTGTAAATTACAAGTTGTTTCTAAATCCTGAACAAACTCTTGATAACCAGGTACATCTTGTAAATGCTTCATGCGTGGAACAGTAATAGTTGTCATACTACATCAATAACGAAATGGTTTAAATACTTTTCTGTTACTCCTTTATAGTAGATGTAAATAAATTAGATATCAACTCTTTTACATTGCAACCTAAATAGATCCGTAAAAAGAACGGTTTTTCAGGAAGGCATACGGATAGAGAAGTCTAAATCGAAAAAAGAGCAAGAAAAGTCGAAAGTAAATCGGTAGAAATGAAAACTCTTCGGAAAAATATGCAAAAGAGAGATGAAGAAGATACAACACACATAACACATGGGACAGAATATTTATATAGTCTTTATGACTACACTTTTACTATCTTTAGGGCGGTAAAAAGATGGATTTCAAAGCCGCCAAAAAGGATCAGCATTATATTGACAATCATGAAAGACAAGTGCCTTGGATGGAAGTTCTTACTATTATTGGTAAGGCTGAAAAATATATGCGAAAGAAAGGAAACAAAATTGAAATTGAATATAAACAATATTATATCTTGGGTGAATTGAGAAAGGGAGATCTTTACATAATCAATGCGAAAAGGAAAACATAATCATGCAATGTCCAAAATGTAATTATCTATTGAAAAAGAGAAAAGTAAACATAGAAGGAGCAAGGCAAAAAGTGCTCAGCTTTCAATGCTCTAATCCAGATTGCATCTATTTTACATTTGAAGAAGAGTCCTCAAAAAAAGTAGTCGCCGAATTAAAAGCAAAAGACATGCAACTCAAAATCAAGCAAAAAATAGTCAAGCTTTCCAAAGGAAGATTAGGAACCTATTTCAATGCTAACATTGTCAGAAGTATAGATCTCAAGCCCGGGGAGGATATCTACGTTTCTGTTCCAGATAAAAATAGAATCATTCTTTCTCGAGAAAAAAAGAGGAATTAAATATCTACAACAATTCTCGCCTTGTAACATGTCTTCTCTTGAGTAATAGCAAACAAATGTTTAGTGATCGCTTTCACGTCATTGCCTAGTTCATGTTTGACTCGATCAATCGTTTCTCCTTGGAGTTCAGCAGACAACGTATGCTCTTTGCCGTCTTTGCCTAGGGTAACTTGCACAGTTTTGAACAAGAGCAATTCTGTGTCTTTCAAATAGACTAGTTCAGATAAAAAATCATACAATAAGTTTTCCAAAGAGTCAGCACGTAAATGGATCTCACGTTTGACTGTCAGCTCTACTGTTTTAAGATTGACCATCATCGTGAACATCGCTTCAGCACAGTGTTCAAAGAGTTCTTCTACTGTCTTGCCAAAAGCATCAAAAGCTATGTCTGCTATGCTAACATCTTCAAGAAAAACAAAGTGTTTCATACTAATCCTCTTGTGTAAAGATATTTAAAAGCTTCTAAAGAAAAAATAATTGAGATAAATAAATTATATTAAAATGTGTTATTTTGGCGGGGATGGTATCTGTCGATATTTTGCCTCTACTTTATCTAAAGCATCATGAATAGGCTGAAAACGATCATCATGCAAATCTCCCTTAACTTGTTCAAGAAGTTTTGCTAGAGGTTTTATTACTGTCCTTGCAAATCCTTTAAGGTGGTGACTTGCTAACCTAGTATATTGATTTATTGGTTCTGTAGTGCCTGTTGTGGTATCGTAAGTAAGGCTACCAAAGTTGAAGCCGCCACCAAAGTGTCGCATAGAGCTATCATGAGGCTGTTGTAAAAAATTTAGTTGTTCATATTGACCAATTCTCACAGGTACAATGAGAATATCATGGCTTACCAAAAATTGTGCTATTCGTTGTTCAACAGACAATTCAGTTTCAGTCACGTTTTACTCTATCCATTTCTTTTCAGAGTCTTTTTTTCGATTTTCTGGATCTAATTTTCTTAAGAACTTATCTAAGGGATCTTGAGAGTCTAAAGGTTCTGGTGCTGGATTTGAACTAGGTTTAGGAGGAGGGAGAAAGTGCAAAAGATCAGAAGTATCTCTCTGTTGGGAAGCAGTTTCAGGAGGTTCAAAATTTTTAGGTTCTTTTTTCCAAGGCATATCACAAGGATCTTGTTCTGGACGAGGTTTCAAATAAGGAAATTCCCAATTTTTTCCAAGATCAGGTGAAGAAAGTCTAGCATCAGAAGAGAAAACATCATATACATGACGAGGAGGTTGATCAGTAGCAGAAGGATTTAATCCCCAATTTTTTCCAGGATCAGGTCCATCAACAGCAAAAGGATTTAATCCCATAGCTAAAAGTTTTGCTCTGTATGCTCTTATAGTATCAGGATCTAAAGGCACCTCATGACCTGCGTTTGCTCCCTTTTTAGAGAAAGGAATTGTTCTATCAGGGGTTTCATTATTAGAAAATCTTTCTTTTAGAGGAGTAATTTTAGAAAATTTTCTTGGATCTTCATAATTTTTTATAAGCTCAATATCGCTTCCAGGGCGAGCAGTAGATCTAAGGATTCTGTCTAAATCATTTGTAAATAAAGCATCAAGTGTTGGAGAAGATTGTTGTCTTTCCATGGAGCCTAAAGCATCTTGTAATCGTTGTTGTTCTAGAGCAGCATAAAAATCAATAAGATACATCTTTTCAGATAATCTTGAGAATACTGTTGGAGTAATTTGAGGAGTATAGCCTCGACCATTAGTTACTAAGTATTCAATTTGTTGTTGTAAAGGAGTTGGTGTTTCCATCGTAAACTAAATGTTTTTTCTCTTTATAAATCTTACTATAGTTACTACTTATAGGTACTAACCTTTTACATTTCCAATCGGGCGCAAAAGTACGACAGATTTGGAAATGCCAGATTTGTTCAACGTGTCAAGCACATCAGTAATTTCTTTGTATGCAGCTCCAGCTTCCTCTGCGAGTCCGCTGTAGCTAGTCGTTCGAACATAGATGCCTTTTTTCTCCATATTTTTTTGTAATTCTTTGCCGTCAATAGTATTTTTTGCAGCAGTTCTACTCATAGTTCTTCCACTGCCATGTGCAGTAGATCCAAAAGTTTCATCCATAGCTTTCTGTGTTCCAACTAAAAGCGCGCTTCCTGTTTCCATAGATCCACCAAGAATAATAGGCTGTCCAGTTTCTTTATAGAGTGGAATCAGTTCTGGATGTCCTGGCGGAAATGCTCGAGTAGATCCTTTTCTATGCACTACTAATTTCTTTTTCTTGCCATCTATTCTATGTTCTTCTACTTTAGCAACATTATGAGCAACATCATAAATCAAATTCATTTCCATCGCTTCAGGAGTTTGTTTGAAAATATGTTGGAATGCTTCACGTACTCTATGCAAAATAACTTGTCTATTTGCGAAGGCCATATTCGCAGCACAAGCCATTGCTTTATAATAGTCCTGTCCTTCATTCGAACTAAAAGGAGCACAACTTAATTCTTTATCAGGTACAGTAATTTTATATTTTTGCATCGCAGTTTCAAAGGTGCGTAAATAATCTGTTGCTAATTGATGACCGAGTCCGCGTGATCCACAATGAATCATCACAACAATCTGTCCATCTTGAGTAATGCCAAACTTCTTAGCGAGTGCAGCATCGTGAATGTTTTCTTTTTTGACGACCTGAATTTCTAGATAGTGATTGCCAGAACCTAGAGTGCCTAATTGTTCAATGCCTCTTTTTTTCGCTTTGTCAGAAACTTTACTAGCATCAGCCCAATCAATTTTTCCTTTGCCTTCACACCTGGTAATATCTTCTTTCCAGCCATAGCCATTATCTACACACCATTTCACACCGTCAGTCATAATATCATCGAATTGTTGATGGTTCACTTTCACAATGCCTTTGCAGCCAACACCAGCGGGCACAGTTTTGAAAATATGATCTACCAAATCTTTTAATTTCGGCTGGACTTCTTTGATAGTTAAGTTTGTTGTGAGCAATCGCATCCCGCAGTTCAAATCAAATCCTACAGATCCAGGGCTTATAACACCAGTTTCAGCATCGAAAGCAGCAACTCCACCAATAGCCATGCCGTAGCCTCGATGACAGTCGGGCATTGCTAATGAATATTTTTGGATACCTGGTAACATAGCAACATTGGCGATTTGATCAAACACTTCTTTATCCATAGCATCAAAGAGTTTCTTCGTCGCTATAATTCTCCCAGGAACAAGCATTCCTTTTTTATAAGTTTGAGGAATTTCCCAAGTAGTTTCGTCAATTTGTTTAATCACTGAGGGCACATTCGACATAGAAGAAAACTACGATCTAGTTTTTATAAGGATTGCTATAAGGATTGAAAAACAAATTTGCTTGCATGATCTTCTAATAGCTTCAAAAATTTTAAGGTGCTCTTCTTTTATCTTGTTGCTGAGTTGAAGAGAGTTGTAATTGAATGTAGCGTTCTTGACCATAACCTGTAAGATGATAATAAGAGTAGGGACCATCACAATCAAAGGTAAGAATGCCTTGAACACTAAGGTCTAAGATTGCTGAGTCTAGTGTGCTTGTAAACCTATAATTATTGTTAGCCTCTGGACTAGTAGGGTAGTGTTGTTGAAAAGTACGAGAAGCAAATAATTCAAGCTCTTCTAAATGTAGGAGTCTTTGAATATTACCTAAAGTAAGAACAACAGCATTACAAACTTGTGTAAGACTCATAGAGAAAATTTGTATAATTCCTATTTAAAAGAGTATCGTCGATCCAATTCATTATGTACTATCGTAATGCAATGTGAAGCAAAC
>JAUXTV010000060.1 GCA_030679025.1 Candidatus Woesearchaeota archaeon | reverse complement strand
ACTGTAGCAGCAACAGCAGCACCAGCAGGTACAGTAGCTACAGCATTCACTGGAGGAACAGCAACAAGTGCAGCACCGGCGTCTGTAAGTTCAGTAAGTGCAGTAGCAGGAGTTGTAGCAGTTGTTGCCGGAGCATTTTTATTAGCTTATGGTATTACACATGGAGATGTAGGAACAAGTGTTACAGGTGGTCTCATGATGATAGGCGGAATACTTCTTCTTATTCCCGGCATTGGATGGATAGCTGGAGCCATTGTCATAGCTGTAGCAGTTATTTGGAGCTTTGTTGTTGGCGGAGCTACTATTAAAACTAATACAGCAACGATTACTTGCGAACCCTGGGTTGCACCAAGTGGAGGAGCAGACTGTGAAAAGTGCGATGATGATCCTTCGAAAGAATGTACAGAATATCGATGTCACAGTTTAGGAGCAGCATGCAAATATTTACCTGAAGACCAAAGCTGCGCACATGCAAGTCCGAATGATGTGAACTCACCAATTATTTCTCCTTGGCCAGAAGTTTTAACGCAAGGATTTAGAATTAATCCTATGACTAATGGTTATATTATTCGACCAGCAGTTCCTGCATTTTTACCTATTACTTTCGGCATCAAGACAGATGAATTAGCACAATGTAAAATTGCTGATCAACATACTCCTACATTAGATGCTATGACACAACCTTTTGGATCTAGCGGCTACAAACTTGAACATAAGATGACTACAACACTTTCTCCTGGCAGAGATTATACTTTTTATGTGCGGTGCCAAGATGTGAACGGTGTTCCTAAATCTGACAGCCCTTCCAAAGAATACTTAGTTCAATTTTCTATAAACAGACAGCCAGATGAGACTCCACCACAAATTCTTTCCAAGAGTTTGATTGATGGAGCATTTATTCCCTCTGGCGTTACAGAAACTTCTTTGACTATGTACCTCAATGAGCCTGGTTATTGCAGATGGAGCACTCAAGATCAGAACTATGCCAGTATGCCAGAAACACAATTATTCCTCTGTGAAGATGAAATCAGTCAAAATCCTTTACATGCTCGAGAATACATGTGTGGCACTATGCTTAAGGGTATTCAGGACAACACAAAAATACAATATTATTTCCGCTGCAAAGATCTCAATAACAAAGAACAACAACAGAGCACTCCCTTTAGCCTTCAAGGAACAACTCCTTTACAAATTACTTCTCTAACTCCTCAAGGCGATATTTTAACAGCATCTCCTAATTTACAAGTAACTACGGCAGGCGGAGCAGAACAAGGAAAAGCAAGCTGCACCTATGAACAGGAAGGATTTAATTTTGTTCCCTTTTTCACTACAGGCAGCAATCAACATAGTCAATCTTTTGGACCATTACCTCAAGCAAGTTATACTTATGCAATTGTTTGCACTGACGCAGCTGGCAATACTGCACGACAGACAACTACTTTTGCTGTGACTACTGATACTAAAGGACCGAGCATTACACAACTTTATACTGAAGGTTCAACACTCCATATTCTTACAAATGAACCTAGCACTTGCAGCTATTCCACAACTTCCAGCACATTTAGCAGAACAGAAGGCACGTTATTAGAAGGACAAAATACCAAAGATCATATTTTAGTTATAAATCAAATCCATTATTATGTGTTGTGTTGGGATGCTCAAGAGAATTTGATAGGACCAATTACAATCATTATTTAAACCATAATGTTTATATAAGTCAAGGATAAGAAAAAGACAGGAGAAAGAGGTTTCATGGCTAAAAGAGGACAGACAACAGCATTTGTTATTGTAGGTATAGTTATTCTCGCAGTAGTCATTCTGCTATTTTACTTACGAGGACAATTTTTCTTTGGACCTGTAACTACAACCACACTTCAAGATCGCTTAGTTCCTTTGGAGACTCATATCAAAGATTGCTTACAAGATGTGAGTGATGAGCCTCTTAAACGTTTAGGATTACAAGGTGGTTATCTTGTTTTGAATCCAGGAACTTTTTCTTCTTACAAAGGTCAAAGCATTAGTTATCTTTGTTTTAGTCAAGGAGGCAAAGCGACTTGCTCTAATCGTATGCTTACAACTACATCTATGGAACAACAACTCTCCGAGGCTATCAGCGATGGCTTAGCAACTTGCTTGAATATTGGCAAATTTAAAAAAGGATTTGATATGACTATTGGCCAACAAGAAGTAGTCACAGCCATAGGACCTAGCAGTGTTGTAGTCACTCTCAAGATGCCTTTGACCATCAGCAAAGAAGATATTGTTGTCAGACGAGACAGCTTCAGCAAAACTTTTGATTATCCTTTAGGAAGACTCTATGAAGTGAGCCAAACTATTGTTGATTATGAAAGTCAATTTGGAGACTTTGAACAACTTAGTTATATGCTGGTGCATAAAGGAGAATATGTTATTGACAAAAAGAAACCTTATCCTGACAAAGTGTATATTTTGAAAACTAAAGACAGCCCTTATATCTTCCAGTTTATGGTACAAGGTGAGCCGACAGCATGAAGTGGGCAGCACTCTTTCAAATTTTTTTGATTCTTGGATCTGTTTTTTCAGTCTCTTTGTTAGCACCGACGCCTGTAATTGCTGAAGAACAGCAAGTCTGTTGTTCAGAAACTGTAGATAATAATCATTGTCAGTATGTTCCTCAAAGCCAATGTAAACCTGGTTCTTTACAAGCAAGCACAAGCTGTAGCCAAACTAGTTTTTGTAAATTAGGCTGCGGATTTGATCAAGAATCAGGACGCTGTTTCAAAAATACTCCTAAATTTACTTGCCAATCTAATGGCCAATGTACTTGGACTGAATCTGCAAGCTGTGATATTCCTCAATGCCAACAAGGTTGTTGTGTGTTGAGCAATGAATGCAGTTTTGTAACACAACTCCAATGTAAAAGAATTACTTCTCAATTCAAAGATGTCAACATGACTTTTGATGAAAGCATCACTGACGAGTTTGCCTGTATTAATCAGTGCCGCAGTTTTGAACGCGGTGCTTGTGTTACCTCTGAAGGTAGCTGTACGTTTACTACGCGAGCAGAATGCGGAGTGCAAGCAACTTTAGAAGTTAATCAGACAGGTCCTTTAGTTGGATTTCATCCTAATAGACTCTGCAGCAATCCACAATTAGGCACTGAATGTGCAGCACAACAATATACTGACTGCTTACCTAACGCTGATGGAGTGTATTGGTTTGACAGCTGCGGCAATCCTGAAAACATTTATTCCGCAGACAAACGTGCTTCTTATAATAATGGTTTTATTCTACCGAAAGAACAGAGCTGTAATAATCAAAACAATAATATAAATAATCCTGGCTGTGGCAATTGTGATTTTACAAAAGGAACTTTATGTGGTGTAGCTCCAAGCACTGTTAATCCTACGTTTGGCGATTATGCTTGCTTAGATTTAAGCTGCAACACTATCAGACAATCTCCTACTAGTCCTGCATCTCAAAGTGGACAAAAAAAACTAGGAGAAAGCTGGTGTTCTTATGATGGCGCTCCTGGATTTGGCAGAGATTTTGTCGGCAGCAGACATTATAGACAACTTTGTATCAACGGACAAGAACTTACTGAACCTTGTAAAGATTTTAGAGAAGAAATTTGTGTGCAAGGTGTTCAAGGGCAACCTCCTCTAGGAACTCAACAATCATTCGCACTTGGACAAGGAGAGTATATTGAAGCTCTCTGCAGACCGAACAGACATTCCAGCTGTCCTGATATCAAAAATCAATATGACTGCGAGAATATTCAAGCAAGAGACTGCTACTGGATTGGCAAACGTCTTGAAACTTCAGCAGGCGAACAAAAACAACGAGAAAATACTGAAGGCAAATGTGCTCCTTTAGTTTCTCCTGGTATCGCGTTCTGGCCTGGAGAAAGCACGACAAAAGTTTCTGGACTAGATCCGAAAGCAACTTGTGACAAAGGCAATACTGAATGCAAAGTTGTTTGGCAAAAGGCAGGACTTGGCGGAGACTTATTGAAAGGAAGTACCTGGAGTGGTGATGGTGCTGGATGGAAATGTGTCGGCAACTGTGAATGTTTGAACAAAGAATATTTACAAGCAACCAATAATTATTGTAAATCTCTAGGTGATTGTGGCGCATGGTATAATATTAATGGTAAATTTACTACAGGCGGATTCATAGAAACTAATAATAATAGTGATTTAACTTCTGCAGATGTAGAAGATTATGACAGCTTAGTTTTTCCAGCAGGAGGAAAAAGCGATTATAATAATAAATTTGGTGCGTTTTTCAAACAAGCTGCTCCAGGATTAATCGTTATTGGATTGACTGCTGTTGGAACTGCTATTGCTTTTTATGGTTATGGTACGATGGCTTTAGGACAAGCTCTAGGTCAAGGTTTTTTTGCAGGCACTAGTGGTGTTTTTGGCTTAGAAGCTATGGGTGATACTACCCTTGGACAATTAGCTGGACGAAGCTTTACTACTGGAACTATTAGTCCTGCTGCTGGTGCTCAGGCTTATCCTGCTGTTGCAGGTGATGGAGTTTCATTTGCTGGAGGACAAATATATACAAAAGTTCCAAAAGCGATGGCAGACCAACTTGCACAACAACTTCCTAAGACTTATGTAGATGCCACAGGTAGAACTATTAGTACAGTTACTCCAGCAGGTCAAGGATTATCAACTGTTAATATTCCTGCTGGGCAAACTCCCTTTGCTACTGTTCCAAAAGGAGGTTTTCAAGCAACACAAGGAACTACTGTTCAACCTGCTGCTAGTGGAGGGGGACAATTCTTTTATGCACTCAATATTATTGCATGGGTGTATACCATTTATAGTCTCTTAGATGTTCTACTTGCAGATACGAAAACTGAAACTATTACTATTAGTTGTCAACCTTGGGTTGCGCCTTCAGGCGGAGCAGACTGTGAGAAATGTACCGCAGAAGGAAAAGAATGCAGTGAATATCGTTGTAGAAGTTTAGGACAAACTTGTAAATTATTGAATGCAGGAACTAAACAAGAAGCCTGTGTCAATGCACACCCTAATGATGCTACTTCACCAATTATTCATGCTGATTCTAGTGCCTTAGCAAGAGGATATACTTTAACTGAAGCAACTGGAGTAGGATTTACTCTCAATCAAAAAATTGAACCTTTCACTGCAGTATCTCTTGGTATCAAAACTGATGAATTTAGCCAATGTAAATTCTCTACTGAACTTAGTAAAACTTATGATCAGATGACTAACTTTTTCGGAGAAGGTATCTTTGCACAAGAACACAAGACGACGTTTGCACTTTCATCACTTATGGCTAAAGATGAAGCATTACGTTTAACTAATGGTGGAAAATATACAGTTTATCTCCGCTGTCAAGATGGCAATGGTAATAAAAACAATAAAGCTTACTACATAAACTTCGCTATTAAACCTGGACCAGATATTACTGCACCAGTAATTGAAGCGACAAGCATTGCGAATGGCGCTTATGTTCCTACAGGTGTTAATGCAACTGTTTTAACTCTTTATACTAATGAACCTAGCACTTGCAAATGGGATGACATCGACACAGAGTTTGAACAAATGCACAACTCCTTTGCATGCACTACTTCACAACAACCTACTAGCTCAATTTATTATGGATTGTATGACTGCACTACTCTCTTAGATAATATTCAAGCTGGCAGAGCTAACAATTATTATATGCGTTGTAAAGATCAAGTTGGTAATGTTAATTCTGACAGTTATCCTTTTAGATTAACTGGAACAATTCCTTTAGAGATTACCAGTGTTGCTCCACCACAAGGCACTAGATTCTTCATAGCTAATCCTCTAGTTAAAGTTGTGACTAGCAAAGGCGCACAAGGAGGAGTTGCAGTTTGTGGTTATAATTTCAATGATCCAACACCAGTAAATGCTCTAGAATTTAGCAAAACCAATTCTACAACTCATGAACAACAATTTGAAGCATTAGTTCCTGGAGATTATACTACTTACATCAGCTGCTTTGATGTTGCAGGCAATTTAGCACAAACCAATACTACTTTCAATGTGAATATTGATACTTTAGGACCTCATCTTTCACAAATTTATACTGAGGGTACTTTACTGTATATTATTACTCATGAAGACAGCATTTGCGAATACTCCAGCACAGGTGCATTTGCCTTTGGCAGAGGCGTACGCATGACTGGAGAAAATACTAGAGAACATACCACTACTTTAGATAATAATGTCTACTATTTGACATGTCGTGATGCTTTCCAGAATGATGCATCTTATCGTGTCTTTGTTTAGGGGGTTTATACATGCAGAAAGGTATGACACAACAGGTTTTCATCTTTATTTTTGCCCTTATCATGATGGCTTTTGTGCTGATGTTTGGAGTTCGCCAAGTTATTCTCGTCAATGATACTGGAGAAAAGATAGCAACTTTAAGTTTTGTTGAAGATTTTAAAAAAGAAGTACAAACTTACGCAAACTTTGATGTAGGCAGCAATAAATTAGTAAAACTTTCTGTACCTTCCGGAGTTAATCAAATTTGTTTTTTTAATTCTAATAAACCTGTGAGAGACATCAGTGATCCTGTTTTAAATGCGCTGCTACGAGGCGATAAAAAAAATAACTTATTTGTCTTACCCTTAGAAAAATTTCAAAATCCAGGACCTGGTTTTTTCATAGATCATCTGACTGTGGAGGGTCAACAAAATCCAGTATGTGTTCTGACCGCGAATGATTTTCAAGTATATATTGAAACGATTGTTGTCGACAATAAAATTGCAGTGAATGTCAAGGAACGTTTATGATGTCCAAACGCGGAGTCTCTTCTGAATTATTTATTTGGATGTTTGCAGCGATCGCCGGCGCTTTATTACTTTTGTTCTTTATCCTCTGGGCTGGAAGACATGCCGACACATCGAGCACTGTTGAAGATATTGAATTTCTTCGTACTTTTGAACAGCAACTCTCCAGCCTCGGAACTACAGATGCAATCAGCAAGACTTTTACTTTTCCCCGCACACTAACTGTCCATATGGATTGTGATAGTTTTTTTACAGACAAAGCGCAAGAATCAACTTCTCTTTTTCTTTTCAGCCCTAGTACCTTGAATAAACAACCTTATACTCTAGTAGGCAAACCCTGGCATTTTCCCTTTTATGCAGACATGCTCTATTATCTTATTCCTAAAGACACCAAAGTCATTCTTTATTATGAACCTTCAGCAGCTTCTTTTGTAACTTCTTTAGACATACCTACTTCGATGCCTGTTATTTCTTTACCAGTATCTTCTTATTCTGTGCAACAGTTACAACAAGAACTTCAGGGATATCAAAGTGCTACTCTTGTTTTTATAGGACGTGCTCCAAATCCTGCGACTTTATTAGCGACTATCCGCTCACCACCCATCAAAATCATGGAAGTGGATCTTGTCCAATCTCTAGTTACTCTTTATCCTGAACAAAAGGAGTATCCTTACTATGGTGAAGCTCATCTCTTTGGCGCTTTTTTTGGACCAGCACAATATGCCTGCCATACCACTAGATTAATAGCAAGATTACATCAATTAGCAATCTTATATCAACATAAGGCTACTTTATTGCAACAGAAAGTAGGCGCAGGCTCTTCCTGCCAAACTTTTTATTCTCAAGCAGCTTCCTTATTCCGCACTTTATCCACAACCACAGAATCTACCTTACTTCATGCTACAACCCGCTCTTTACAAAGCATCAATGAGGATTTAGAACACAATGACTGCCCAACCCTCTACTAAACAAGGACAAGTCCAACTGAATGAGACTTTTTTAGTCTTGTTTATTATAGTCATACTTCTTTTTTTAGGCCTTTTTCTCTATTCCAAATTCTTCTTTCAGTCTTTAGAAGGGCAAGCAAACACCTTATCAGAACAAGACAGCACGGTTTTTTTATCGAAAGTTACTAGTCTAGCGGAGCTTCGTTGCTCGGACAAACCTTGCTTGGACACTGCTAAGTTCTTACCCTTTCAAGCTCTAGTTCAACAACAGAGGACTACCTATACTGTTCTTTTAGGTACTCAAAAAATATCTGTAGAAGAGTTATACCCCCAACATACTTCACCCACCTATTGCACTGCTTCTCTTTATTTACAACCTGCTTATCCTGGATCTTGTTCTAAGTGGATATTGTATGAACAAAAACCTTCAACTGTTAGAAGCACTCAAGTATTATCTACTGTAGTCTCTCTCTACTATCCAGAACAAGATTTGTATACTTTAGGCAGACTAACTTTAGAGGTTTACCGATGAAAAGAGGTCAAATGGAAATGGTTGGCTTGTTAGTTATAGTTATTCTTCTCTTAGTTTTAGGGGTTCTTTTTTTGAAGTTTTCAGTTACACCAAAGTCTACTACTTTAGCTGATAGCAGATCATCTCTAGAAAGTACTAGACTTCTCCAAGCTTTAGTCTTAACTACGATCCAAGGAAAGTCTTTTCAAGAGTACGCTGTAGCCTGTTCTGAGGATTCTGCTGCTTGTACTGTCCTCCGTCAAGAGATTGAGAACATATTTACTATACTTCTTAAAAAAGGACAAAAATATAGCTTTTATTTGCTTTATAATGATCAAAATATCCTTCGTCTTGAACAATGTACTCTAGGAGTAGTTAGTTCTTATCCTTTTACGGCTATAGGAGGCTTTTATGAGGTTCAATTACGTCTTTGCTCTTGACTTTTTTATAACTTTTCTTGAAATTCTTATCCTTTCACCCCTTATTGATGACCTTTATAGCTTCTCTAAACCTCTTTTAACCCAAATCTATCTCCTGTAGCATATAAATGTTTATAAAGCTCTCTAGACCCCTGTTTCCAAGCATAGGCATCTCTATCCAGATTTAGGAAGAGAAGCATATCATGCTATCAAATAAAATGCAACAAGTGCAAACATACTACGGAGGTGTGTTTTAATGCAAAGATTAAGAACAGCTATCAAAAAGATGGCAGCAATCGGTGCTGGAGTAGCTATGACTGGAGCAACCATAATGGGAGCTTTAGCAGCAGCAGATTTAAATCAATACCCAGCTCCATTCGTAGACAAGGGTAAATTCAACCCTAATACAGCAATTGTTGTTGGTCAAAATGCAGCAGCTTCTGATACATTAGGAAGCGTAGACATTGCAAGACAACTACAGTTTGACAGTAAAGTTTGTGTCCCTGGAAGAGCAGGC
>JAUXTV010000056.1 GCA_030679025.1 Candidatus Woesearchaeota archaeon | reverse complement strand
GCAAAGAGGTTCAAAGATTATGGTGGTTCTGAACCGAAGAGGGGCGGCAGAGATTATAAGTTTCGTTTTCATGATGAAGATATCGGCGTTTTTGTGACTCACGATGAGGAATTGACTGATCATGGCATAAAGCAAATTGCCGACGGAATGATTCATGTGTATGAAAAAGAAAATCCAAAGTTAAAAAGTGATAAGGATAAAATACGTGCTCTAAGAACAGAAATTATAAATGGGCTTAGGGGAAGAGCTAGGCCATATCGTGAAACTGTCCCATTAAAAGATCTTGGTTCTGCATTAGAGGATCTTGGTGCAAGTGTTTCTTATGAAGAGCATAAGTTAAGGGTCTTGATTGGCGATAAATATACTGATGTTAAGGGAAATAATAATGATGAAGTTACTATTGGCCAATATAATACAATCGCTCAAAAGGTTGCAGATTTTTATGATACTGATTTAAATGATGTCTTAACACATTTGCCAAAGCCTAAGAAGAAAAGTTCCGGCTTGGAAGATTTATTGGGCAAGACTGCGGTTGTATTGGCTGCCTTTGCTTTATTTACGGCATTAGTCTGGACAGGCTCTACTTACACGGGGGCAAGTACTACAGCCATGGGTTATAAGGTTGGCTATTATGGAATTATTGCGATAATCATTTCTTTCTACGCTTTAGTTATGTTCTTTCATAAACTGTATTCTAAATGAGTTTTTTGGCTGGAAAACAGTGAAATATAGCCGTAGAAATGTTTAAATACTAGTTAGTCCCTTAGAAATGGTAACAGATTCGAATATTGAAAGGGGTGAATTAGATGGAGAAAAACAATGAGAAAAAACCCCGCATTATTCACAATGGAGGAATATCAGTTCCTGCATCAAGTATTTCTTAAAACGCCTGAAGATGTAAAGACCTATAGAAAGATTAAGATGAAAAAGGGTTCTGGCTTAGACAAGTCTGAAATCCAGTACATCAAGAGAAGGTTCCAGAAGTGGAGAGAAACCCAGGATAACACTGTTTTCTTGCC
>JAUXTV010000044.1 GCA_030679025.1 Candidatus Woesearchaeota archaeon | reverse complement strand
CAATGGAAGAGAATTTGTTCCAATCACATTCACAAAGGAAATGCTTGGTCACTTCTTTGGCGAGTTCGCAATGACTCGTAGAAAAGTAGAACACTCTGCACCAGGTATTGGAGCTACAAAATCCAGTACGGCACAAGCAAGTAAGGCGAAGTAAACATGACGGACGAACACACAGCAACAGCAACGATCTCGAATGTACCTATCTCTACAAAGCAGTCTGTAGAAATATGCAGTGCAGTGCGAGGAAAAAGTCTGGTCAAAGCAAAAGCTTTCTTGGAACGTGTTATGAGGATGGAGGAAGCTGTTCCTTATCGCAGATTCAAAATGAATGTAGCGCACAAACCTGGACCAATGGCAGCTGGTCGTTATCCAGTAAAGTCTTGCAAGTTTGTATTAGCTCTCTTAAATTCCGTTGAGTCTAATGCACAGGACAAAGGATTAGATACAGACAAATTATACATTCATACTATCTTAGCAAACAAGGCTTCACGAGGTTATCGTGCTGGTCGTACACGAGGTATCAAAGCACGCAATACTAATGTAAAAGTAATTGTTGCTGAATGGGAAGTAAAAGAAAAGAAAGAAAAGCCTGCTCCAAAAGAAGCACCAAAGAAACAGGAGACTAAGCAATGATTGAAAGAAAATTCATTGCACAAAAATTGAAAGAATTCCAAATTCAGGAATACATGGCAAGTACCTTAGCTAAAGCTGGATACTCTCACACAGAAATCAGACGCACTCCTTTAGGTGAAAAAGTAATCATTTATACTACTCGCCCCGGGCTCGTTGTCGGTAAGAAAGGAGACAATATTAAAAAATTAACAGCTTACCTCAAGAAGAAATTCAAAATGGAAAATCCACAAATCGAAATCGGTGATGTGGAAAATCCAGCAATGGATGTTAATTATATCGCAGATCGTATCGCATTCAACTTAGAACGCTTCGGTTCTAAACGTTTCAAATCTATCGGATACAAAGTATTGCAAGATGTTATCGATGCGGGAGCTTTAGGTGCTGAAGTAGTGTTGTCAGGAAAGATTCCAAGTGCACGTGCACGTTCCTGGAGATTCTCCGCCGGATATTTGAAAAAATCTGGTGAAATTCATCTCTGCAAAGTCAAAAAAGCAATTATTGGTGTTAACTTGAAATCAGGCACTATAGGTATCAAAGTAAGTATCATGACTCCCGATATTGAATTGCCTGATAAGATGTTGGCGCTGAAAGAAGATCCTGTGCTTACTCCACACGAAAAGAAAATTGAAGTCACAGTTACTGATGCAGCAGATAGTGTGCCTGCAGTTGCTCCAACAGAAGTAACACCAGCACCATCTACACAAGCAACAGAAAAAGCAAGCGAGCCAAAAAAACGCGCTCCTCGCAAAGCAAAAGAGAAGAAGGAAGAAAATGTCACTGATAAAAAAGAATGAACTGAAGCAAATGAATGAGCAGCAATTGAACGGAAAGCTCGTTGAATTAGAGAAAGAGCTTTTGAAATTAAATGGTCAGAGAGCAATGCACACAACTTTGGAAAATCCAGGGAAGGTTAAGCTTATAAGAAAGACTAAAGCACGCATTTTAACACGCTTAAGCGGCATACGAATAGAGAATGCGAAGAAAGTTGTAGAAAAAGTAAAACCAAAA
>JAUXTV010000035.1 GCA_030679025.1 Candidatus Woesearchaeota archaeon | reverse complement strand
GCTGGCGTTCTTGTTTTTGCGATTGAAAATAATTTTAATCCCTTCACAAATAAAAAACTAACATCAGAACAACAAGAACAGCTCGATCAATTACCTGCAGATCCTCTGTTGGCTTTACAATTCATTGCACAAGAAAAATTTAAAGAAAGAGGCGATAAACACGATACAGATCAATAAAATAGTTCTTTATATGATTTGTAGTCTTCTGGTTATTCCTTTCACAATTGCCGGTATTTGTACTCCTCCTCCTTCTGATATTATTGCATGGTGGCCATTCGATGAAACAAGTGGTTCAATAGCAAATGATATTATTGGTAATCGTGATGGTGCATATATAAATAGTCCGCAACAAGTCCAAGGATTAGTAGGAAATGCTTTACGTTTTAATGGTCAAAGTAGTTATGTTGGGGTAGTGGATGATGATCTCTGGGCATTCAATCTGCTTAATTTTACAGTAGAAGTATGGGCCAATTTTAACTCACCAGGTAGAGGGTCTGTAAGTCACCCAGGAGATACTTTTGTCGGTAATGATGAAGGTCCAAATAATGTAAGAAAATGGTGGTTCTCTTACGGAGGAAGTCAATTAAATTTCCATATTAATAGTCCAACATTAACTGCTCAATTTTTTCCTCTAGTTTCTTTTACACCACCTGCAAATACTTGGCAGCATGTTGCAGTAACTCGCGAAGGAAATCTGTATACTATTTACATTAATGGAATCGCAAGTGGTACAGCTATAAATGCAAATGCAGTTCCCAACGCAAATGCTCCTTTAACGATTGGTCAAGCAGAAGGATTAGGGTATTTCTTTGGTCAGTTAGATGAATTAAGTATTTACCATAAAGCACTTTCAGCACAAGAGCTGCAAGCGATTGTTGCCGCAGGCCCAGACGGTAAATGTAAAGAGATAAGAATTACAACAAGCTCTTTATTAGCTTTGCAGCAAAATCAATTTTCTTCCTTTCAATTTCAAGCAGAATTAGGAACATCTCCTTATAGTTGGTCTTTGGTAAATGGTAATCTCCCTACAGGTATGAATTTTTATTCTGATGGTGTCTTAAATGGCACTCCTACTCAAGCAGGAAATTTTCCATTCAGAGTTAGAGTTACAGACAGTCAAAGTAATAGTGCAGAAAAAAATATCAATCTAGAAGTAGCAATCAATTTACCTCCACCAAATGTACGTATTTACAAAACTGGAACCACTGCAGTTCCTGGAAGAGATATAGATTATTTTATTGTAGTAGAAAATGCTGGAACTACAGTTCAGCAAAATGTACAAATAGACGAATTTATAGAACCTTGGTTTACTTTATTATTCACCGACCCCACTTCATTAAATATTACTAATCTTACTGATGTTTATCCTTATTCAAGTACACCGCCCGAATATGAGGGATATATAAGATGGAATTTAGGAACTTTTAACCCCAACGAAGCTAAAATAGTCCATTATAGAGTTAACCTTGATGCAACATTTCCTGTAAATGAAGAGGTACATGGGCCAAATTGTTTAACTATTCCAGAAGCAGACTTATGTTTAAATCTCTTATATATTTGTCTTGTTGGGGTGCCTATAGTATGTGCACCTACACTAAACCCTCCAATATGCGCATTAACTAATGTTTTAAGATGTGAAACTGCATGGGCTGGTTGTATGCTGATTGCTGGATCAAATGATGGTCCAACTACACAAGGATTTTGTGCAATTCATAATCAACCAACAAGAGCTTCTCTTGATCCCAATGAAAAAGAAGTTATTGCAAATAAATTTATTCAATCAGGACATAGATTGCCTTATGTTATTCATTATGAAAATATAGGTACAGCAGATGCCCAAGATATCTTCGTTACAGATAATTTAGATCCAAAATATGATCTCTCAACTGTAGAAGTCTTTGTAAATAATACCTTTATGCCAATTACTAACGGACAAAGTATTATTCTTTTCCAGCAAAACCAAACAACAACTATCAATCAAACCATAGGCAATCAAACTTTTGAATTTAATATTAGCTACTTTGAAAACCATACAGTATCCTTAATGAACAATAGATTACGGTGGGAGCTTTTAAATGTTAGACTACCACCAAATGCTACAGACAGTGTTTTAATGGCAGTAAAACCAAATGTAGGCTTAATCAATGGCACGCAGATAAAGAACGATGCAGAGATAGTCTTTGATATTAATCAGCCAATTATAACAAATGAAACTCTTAACATTATTGATGATGTCAAACCACAGTGTATAGTTAATTCATTACCAGTAGAATCCTATAATCAAAATATTAGTTTATCATGGATAGGTACAGATACACTTGGCGAAATAGATACTTATACAATTTTTATGAGTAAAAATGGTGGTGCTCTCACTTCTGTAATTAGCAATACCAAAGATCTTAACGCAAGTATAGAAACTTCAGGCAGTGGTAAATATGATTTCATCTGCATAGCAACAGACACAGCAGGCAATATTGAAGTACAGCCTCCAACATCAGAAGCAACAACGCATGTCAATCTTGTAACCTTACAAATGTCAGGTACTCCACGTGTTGGACAAACCATAACATTCACTTTAAGTGATCCTTCACAACCAAATACACCCTATATCTTTGCAGTAGCAGGCAGTGCATTACCAGGTATTCCCTTAGGCGATGGTCGCGTCATTCCACTTATGGATGATATTATCTTCAGGCTTTCCTTAGTTGCTCCACAAACCTTCGGTATGGTTAATAGCTTTGGAACACTCAACAGCAATGGACAAGCAATAGTAACTATTAATATTCCTAATCAAAGCTTTTTGGCAAATATTCATGTGGTAGTAGCCTATGTCACACTAGATCTTAATAGACCACTGCCTGATTTCATCACAGCAGTATCTCCAGAAGTTCCTATAACTATTCTACCTTAGGGCTCTAAACATTTTTCTATCTCAACCTTTATAAACGCTTAATTTGCCCACTATTCTACAACTTTATGAATAGTTTGTTTGGAAACCATGACTCATATCACCATCAAAGGACACACCTTTACTCCTGTAACAGCACGAGATTCTTTTGGGAGAAGAGCCTTACAATACAAGAATAACATTATTACTGTCCTTGGCAAACTTGGTTTAACTGATGATGATATCCTTATAGATATTGACCCTGTGGCGATCAAGAATGTTCCTGCTTCTGTAACCTGGTATTTAGAAGGCTATAGAATGTATTACAGCTATAAATCTGCCAAACGTTATGTTGACAATCTCTATATTGTTTTCAAAGTCATTGAGTTTGAAGTAGCTGATCTTCTGAGCAAAAAAAAGACGTTTGAAGAATTCCTTTCTGATTTCACTGAAAAGGATGATGTTGAACATATGCGTAAAGCAGCACGAGAAACTCTTGGTCTAGCACCTGAGGTCATAGATATGGCAGTCATTGATAAAAAGTATAAAGAGCTTGCAAAGAAGTATCATCCTGATGTCGACGGTGGAGATACTGAAATGTTCAAGAAGATCAATAATGCTCACAAGATTTTGAAGAGAGAGCTAGAATAATTATTTGATAGATTTTAATTTAAGCTATTTAAAGTTCTGTTAAGCTGCTGATTTTGCCATTTCAATAACTTTCTTATTATCGCCTAAAAATATTTTGCTTGCTTTGAGGATTTCAATACTAATAATGGAACCCTCTTTTGCTATATCTATGATAATACCATTGGGTAGTTCTATGCTCTTCCAATAGTCCTTTTTCTGCAATTCAATGTCCAGAATATCTTCCTTTTGGTCGTAGTAGCTTTTCTGATCTTTTGCTTGTACCATTTCTATAGTATGATGGAATTATTTTTTTATTCCACCCATTCTACAGACAGTTGTTCCACACTTAGGACACTTACCCTTTGCGATCTTTGTACCTTTTGATGTCTTGCTTTCAACTGGGTTCTTAATCTCTACTTTCTGTTTACATTTAACACAATATCCTTCTGTTGCCATTGTTTTCTCCTCCTTTTGATTAAAAATAACTAATTTAGTGTTTATAGTGCCTATTTTAAATGTTTTGATGGGTGTTTTTCGAGGGTATTCCTGTTTTATTTGTTAGTATTTTAGGGAATGGATAGAATGCGTGCTCTCGATAAGCAATAAAAGTATCATAACTTCTTACCATTGTAGGGAATTCTGTTTTTATTTGCTTTATAGTCTTATGAAAGTTCTTTGGATTATCTGCAATGATATATACAATAACATCCCAAGGGCCAAGTGTTTTTTCTGCACTAGTAATATAAAGATGGTTTCTTACAAATTCTTTAAATTTCATTTCTTCTTTTTTCTCAAAGGTTTTCATTTCAATAACCAGGGTGTACCAGCTACATCCAAGCAAGGAGAAATTTGGAAGAATTGTAAATTTTTTAATAATATCTTCCTTTACTAATCTTTTAATTCGT
>JAUXTV010000034.1 GCA_030679025.1 Candidatus Woesearchaeota archaeon | reverse complement strand
CAACACTGTAGCAGCAGAAGGCGGAACTACAGGCATTTATGGAACAACTTATAGAGAAAAGATGAATGCTGTTAGTAACATACTCCAAGAAATAGATAAAAAAGGAAACAAAACTGTCTACTTCTATCAAGTGCAAAAGCCTTTACGAGAGTCCATGACTTATCTTATAACATTGAATAGTAAACAACCAGTGCAATTCAAGAGTATTAAGAATATAGAAGAGTTTAATGATGGATATTTAATAATAGATAGAAAAAGTTTTTATGCTACCTATAGTGGAGCAGATATACCAAGTGAAGATAAGGTTATAATAGATAGTATGCATCCGCAAAAGTTTAAATTTATAGAGATAATAGAAAAACAGGAGCAACAATGACTGAAAAAATTATTGAAGGAACATTCGCACCCATAGAAGTTAAAGATGGACGAGAAATAATCAAAGCTGACAAAAAATATATCAAATGGGAGCAGGATCCAAAAGGATATTTCTTAATTAAAGTAGATAAAGCAGAAAAAGTAATCAAAGCAGGCTTCTGTACCAACGATAATAAGATGACAAAGGAGTTTGTAGGAAAAACTGCAGAAGAATTATACCATACCATGCTCGCGCATAACGTAATTTCTGTACTGGCACATGCTTGTAATATGGGAATAGAGCTTGCAAAGGCAGAAATTGCGCTCAAATACAATCTCAACTATGTACAAGATGATCCTTTAGTCATTAAGCAAGAAGAAACTGACGAAGGATTATAAGGGTTTTTGTACAAGAAGAATAAAATCAAAAGTAATTTGTTTAGTGAAAGGCAAGAAATTAAGAACTTCATCAAAAACATTCGCTAATGAAGTAAGTAAAGGATGATTATCAAAAAACGTACCTCCATAAATTAAAGGCCCTCTTTGAATGGTATGTATCTGAAATCCAGTTGCACGAAGCGCTTGTTTAATCTCTTGTAAAGTCATAACCGACCAATGTTTATCTCCATCAAGATCTGGAATGGTAGCATGAAAGAGTTTGTCAGCAATATCCTCGCCACCTTTGCCATGATCATCATGTTCAACATGTTCTTTGACATTTTTTCTAAAAGGAATCAAATATTTAAGAAGATTTTTTTTATTGGGAGTAGAAAGAATAAGAAAACCTCCTGGTTGTAAAGAATCAAACATATGCTGCAAGGTGCGTTGAACTTCATGTACATGTTCAATAGTTTCCACACAAAGAAGAATATCATGTTTCTGAGGTAAAGGTGCTTTCTCAATATTATAAGGCAAAAAGGTAAGTCGTTGCTGTAAGTGTTTAGTAATCAGTTGTTTACGATAAGAGTTAGCACAATCAAGTTTCGCAGGGTCTATATCATATCCAGTATAAGTAATAGGATTTGACATCGTCTTGGACAAAAGATAAAAGAGTGTCGCGCCATAATAAGTGCCTACATCGCCAACAGAAAGTGGTGATTTCTGCAGCTTCTTAAGACAAGTAAAGAATAATCGTTCGACGTGTTGGTTAATCTTCCTACGAGAAGTAAAAATAGTGTGGGGGGTAACCCAATTGGAAAGAAACTTTTCAGAATAAATTTCATTTAAGAGAGATCGTTTATCCATAGCAAGAGGGAAAGAAAACAGTTTAAAAAGATTGCTAAATGCTGGAGGGTGTAGTAAAGAAAAATTTAGAAGAGTAAAAAGTTTCTAAGATAAACGCTTCTGTTTGTGCTGTAATCTGACTCGGAGTTAAAGTAGTGAAATCAACAGTGTGAACAAGAGAACTAAAATTGCCTATGTTCGCAGAGCTTTCTCCAGTAGCGATATAATTAATTATCCAGCGTTTGGAACTCTAAATGGGTAGCTATTTCTTGTAGATGATATCTCTATGATCAAAATCTAGAAGATAAAGGGTGTCTTCATCTTTGCTATAAGCATACAATAAGCGAAAGGGAGGAATGTAGATCTTTCGTTCGCCCTTCCTCTGACCTTTAAGAAATACGCCGATTTCAGGATTTTCTATAATTTTGTGAATATGATTTTGGAGTCTTTTAATAATTTCTCTGTCTTTTCTATATTTCTTGACATTTTTTTTAAAAGACGCGCTTTTTATGATTTGCACAAGCTCACCAAGTTTCTAAGTCTTGTAAGAACTCTTCTTTTGAAGCGACGGTTTTTTCTGCTTCTATCTCTTTCCATCTTTGAGCTGCTATCCGCATATCGATAATATCCTCCTCTATCTGTTGCAGGGATTCCATTTTTTTGAGAGGGCGAAAAATGATGTCCTCATCATGGCTAATGACTAAAAATTTCTCACCTTGTTGAATATGGAGTTTTTTACGAATATCTTGGGGGATGACAATCTGTCCTCGTTCGCCGACTTTGCTGATATCGATGGTCATGATAAAATTTCCTCCTTAGGAACATACATTTCATACATTTCATATATTTCATATTTATAAGCTTTTCTACTGCTTTAGAGTCTATGAGCACTACTTACCAGTAAAAGACAAAATGAGGTTAAGATAACAAGTTAGTAGAAATTTTATTTATAATCTTCCAAAAAGCTTCAGAAGTCGCAGTTTAAGCACCATGAAATAGCCCTTATAGAGATGTTTATAACCTAGCTTGGAAATACCATGTTTACGTTCTACAAAAGAGATAGGAACTTCGGCAATATGAAACCCTTGAAGATGTGATTTATACAAAACTTCCTGCACTAGATCAGGACCCTTAGCGAGCATATGATCAAGATCAATCGTTTCTAGAACTTTTCTTTTAAAACAACGATAGCCAGAGTTGCAGTCTTTGACATGAAGTCCTAAAAAAAAGCGAATATAGAAATTTGCGCATTTAGTAAGGAATTGGCGTCGTAAAGGACGATCATCATCTTTGCCTCCTGCAATCGCTCGAGAACCTAAAACAACATCTGCATGTGCTAATCCTTGCAAAAGAGAAGGTAAATAACGAGGATCATGAGAAAAATCTGCATCCATTTCACAAATAACATCTGCTCCCATGGCTAAAGCTTGTTTATATCCAGCAATACCTGCGCTGCCTCTGCCTCTTTCTTTGGTGCGAAGTAAAAGATGTACTTGTTTGTGTTTCTTTTGTAAAACAAGAACACGTTCTGCTGTTCCATCAGGACTATTATCATCAACAACTAAAAAATGAGAATTAGGTAGCTTAAGTTTAAGTAAAGCTTGTAGCAAAAGA
>JAUXTV010000038.1 GCA_030679025.1 Candidatus Woesearchaeota archaeon | reverse complement strand
GGTGCTCTAACTGCAGGTGCTAATGATTTTGGCTATGAACAGGTATTCTCCAGACAAGTAGAAGGATTAGTCAATGCAGATGATGTGGTGTTGGGTATATCCACTTCAGGAAAATCTCCTAATGTGTTGCGCGCTTTAGAGACAGCAAAAAAGCAACATGCAATTACCATGGCATTCACAGGAAAAAATGGTATGCAAACACCAGTAGATTATTGTTTTGCAGTTCCAGCAACTGAAACTTCAGTTATTCAAACAGGTCATTTATATGCTATCCATTGGATTTGCGAGCATATAGACAAGAAATTAGCCCTCACAGAAAAAGTATAAAGTTACAAAATAAAAAACTATCGTAGAAAGCTTTATATATAACCTGTCGTCCCTCTTTATAAACATTGTTATACTCAACTATCTATTCTACACAACTTCAGGAGTTCTGAAAGCATGACCTCTACACAAAAATGTCCCGAATGCGGAAGTTTTAAGCTCACTATTCATAAGGATAAAGGAGAAGTCATTTGTAAAGACTGTGGTTTAGTCGTTGAAGACCGCATTATTGATCATTCTCAAGAATGGCAGGAATTTGATTCTGATAAGTCTGAAAAGAGACGCCGTACAGGCGCTCCAGCTTCGTATACGAGATACGACCAAGGTCTAGGTACTGATATTGGTCAACGAGGAGATTTATTCCAATTAGAAGGCAAAGGAATGAACAAGTTCTTCCGTTTAAGAAAATGGCAGTATCGTATTTCTACAGCAATCGAACGTAATCTCAAATTAGCTCTAGCAGAATTAAAGCGTGTTGCAAGTTATCTCAAATTACCAAAGTCAGTAGAAGAAGAAGCAGCTCGTGTCTATACTATGGCAGTCCAGCGTGGTCTAGTGCGTGGTCGTTCTATGGAATCTGTCGTTGCTGGTGCACTCTATGCAGCATGTCGACGTCATGAAGTCCCAAGAACTTTAGATGAATTATCTGAAGCTTCAGGTATTGACAAGAAAGAAGTTGGTCGTACTTACAGATTTATCACGCGTGAATTAGGTATTCGTATTTTACCTTCCAATCCAGTGGATTATATTCCAAGATTTGCATCAGCTCTCAAGTTGTCAGCAGAAACACAATCCAAGTCTGTAGAAATTTTAGAAATGGCAGAAAACTCTGAACTAACTTCTGGTCGTGGTCCAACAGGAATCGCAGCAGCATCACTCTATGTTGCAGCTTTGTTAAACAACGAAAAACGCACTCAACGTGAAGTAGCAGACATTGCTGGTGTTACTGAAGTTACTATTCGTAATAGATACAAAGAACTCTTCAATAAATTAAAGCTTAAAGATAAATTGAAGAATCCAAAAAAAGTAACTGCATAAATAAAAAAGTATTTTTAAAATAGAATTCTAAAGATGGACACCAAATTTGAAACAGAAAAAAGATTGAAGATAGCCAAAGAAATTACAGCACAAGTAAAAGATATAGCCAGAGGAGTTATGCTGGGTGGTTCTATGGGGTATGGTCAAAATTATGCAGTGACAGATAAATCTGATATTGATTTGCTAATCGCCATAGATATTGATAATCTAGACCAACTAGTAACAACGCCATTTTTTAAAAATCAGGTTCCAGAGGATATAATTGAACTGTTCAAAAGAAAAGAGATAAATCTATTCTGGGTAACAAAGATAGTAAATGGTATAGAAGTCAATGTGTTTATCTATGAATCACAAGTATATCTAAATTTCTGTCTGATAAAAGGAGCAATAAAGGGTTATAGTCAAACTAAACGATCCACTACCTATCAGGCTGTAGGTTTTGAGGGTAAACCATTCACTTTTGAAAGAAAGGTTATTCCTTGGAAAGCAGGATATATTTATGAAAGACCAGCTCTAGCTCCGCAAGGAAAGTATTATGGGGAAGTGCCAGCAGCAGACTTTTTTTATAGTGGTAAAATTCTTTCTGAAAAAGACAATTTTCTTACCAAACTAGAAAAAGAAGTATGGAAAGCAACTGTGAAACAGCTTATCAAAGAATATGGAAAAAACGTTGATCTGAATATGGTTAATATTCTTAACACCCATTGGGTATATTACAACGCAAGATATAAACTTCCACTAGAAGTAATCAAAAAAATAAAACGAAGAACAGAAGAAGAGCTTAAAAGATTAAAAGAAATTTGAAAGGAAAAATTAATTTTATCTGATTTTCTTATCTAATATTTTATAGACTGTAATAGCCCAAAAAGGCATGATTAATATGAACAGATATTCTTCAAGAGGAAGATAACCTATCCAAACGCCTATAAGACCCTCTCCTGGAAAAATCCAATGTTGACGATACACAGCATAACTATCCCAAAGAACGCAAACTATGAAGAAGATAAGAGGAATAACGATTCGTTCTCTACGAGAGTGATAGAGGTGAACTTGATATTTCCATTCAAGATAGAGAGCACTTAAAAGAAAAATTACTAATATTGAAAGATATTCCATAAGTTTTTTAGAGTATATATATAAATTTATTTATTAAAGCAATAAGAAATAAGTTCCCAGCAGCATAATAATACAAGCAAGAGTTTTCTTCAATAAGTTGTTCTCATGGAAGAGTTCTCCTCCAATAACTGTAACAAAGAGCGTGCTTAAACGTCGTAAAGGAATTGCTAAAGAAAGCAAAGTTAAAGGCATGGCAATAGCCAATAAATGCAGATAATCAGAAATAATAGTCGTTGCTACAATTAACAACAATAAAAGCCAATCAGCACGAACCACTTTAATAATATCATAAATCCCATTATATTTTACAAATTGAAGAATAATCATATGTAGAGAAGCTAAGAAAAAAGTATAGAAAAGAAAAGTAGGTACATTCACACTTTGTAAAACAATTTTAACTAAAACTGCTACACCACTACCAACAGTCATAGAAAGGAATATTTGAGTAACATATTTCTTTTCAAGAAGTTGTAAGGGTTTCCATAAAGGAATGCGGAAGACAGCAACTTCCAAAAGATAACTGCCTGCAATGATCAAGAAAATACCTAAAAAATGAATGCTATCAATCTGCTCTCCTAAAAACAAGGCAGCAAATAAAACCACGATTAAGGGACCAAGATTTCTCAACGGTTCAACAGTTGATATTTCCATATGGCGATAGGCTCTGACCCAAGGCAACCAAGTAAATACAGATAAGAGGCCAATAATGTAGAGAAGAAGAAAGCTTGTTGGAGAAACCATAAACTGAATCTGTTTATAGAAAGGTAATAAAAATATCCACATCAAGAGACAAAAAGCAGTCAAATATTCCGTAGCATGTTCACGAAAGAGAACTTTTTTCTGAAGCACATGTTGAATGGTTAAAAAAATCGAAGAAAGAATGACTAGAGTATACCATTCCATGTTCTCACATTATACCTTATACACCATAAAATCATAAGAGGCTATTGTATTGGGAAAAACAGTTTTTGCTTCTGCTTCCATGGCTTTGGGATCTTTGTAGCGTTGACTATAATGGGTAATAATAAGCTTCTTGACTCCAGCTTTCTTCGCGATCAGCGCAGCTTCCTTGGAAGTCATATGCTTAAACTCTTTAGCTTTATCTTTCAAATCATCCATGTAAGTAGATTCACAAATAAGGACATCAGCATGCTTGGCTAATTTGATCGCATTAGCACAATATTTAGTGTCTGTGATAAAAGTTATTTTTTTGCCTGGAGAGCGTGTAGTAGCATCTTTCGCTTTTATTTTTTTGCCTTGCCATACTACATCCTTGCCTTTCTGTAAATCACTCAATAAAGGATTGTTCAGTAAACCGACTTTTTTAACATAAGGTAAATTAATATGGAACTTATCTTGTTCAATAAAAGAATAACCTAAGACAGTGGTGCTGTGTTCCAAAGGTAATGCTTCCAGCTTGAAGAAATCATTCTCATAAAAGACTCCCTTGTCTACTTCTTTCAAAGTAAGAGGCAAAGTATTTTGAGCAACAAAAGGTTTCCGAAGATCTGCAAGACGTTGTTTGCTTTTCTTTGGGCCATACATCTCTAACTTGCCTTGATAATGACTTGATCCAAGAGTCAAAATAAGTCCAGGTAATCCAAAAACATGATCACCATGCCAATGGCTCACAAGAATTTTAGTAATTTTAGTGGGAGGAATGTTCGCGATCCTGAGTTGCTTTTGCGTTCCCTCTCCACAGTCAAATAAGATGCCTTGGTCTCTGTAAGTCAGCAGCACAGCAGTGCCATTACGCTCCTTTGTAGGCAGCATCGAACCAGTCCCGAGAAAGGTGATTTCCATAAACCAACATAAAGACAAGCTTTTTATATAGTTTCCGATTCACTCAATGATGATGGTAAAAAAACAAGAACAAGTACAACAAGGAACAGAGAAACAAAGTTTCAGCAGCAAGAAAAAGATCAAAGCAGTGCTCTCAAGAGAAAGAGTGCTTGCAGACGACAAGGGAGAAGCTCGTTCATTATATGATCAATCTCGTTTTGGTGAGCCACAAGAAGGAAAACAAGTATACTCATTAGTCGAAGCCTGTTATTTAGTAGAGAAGAAAAAAATGACGATCACTGACAGTAAAAAGAAAAAAATAACTGTTGATACATTTATCAAACAAGCACAAAAGATTGAACCTAACTTTTGGATCCGATATGCTGTCTTTAGAGACATGCGTTCTCGTGGGTATATTGTGAAAACTGCCTTAAAATTCGGCGCAGACTTCAGAGTGTACGATCGAGGTATCAAGCCAGGTGATGATCATGCGAAATGGATCTTATATCCAGTCCATGAAGGTGAAACACAAACATGGTATGAATTCTCTGCTAAGAATAGAGTCGCTCATTCTACAAGAAAAAATTTGTTGATTGGTATTGTCGATGATGAGGGAGATGTTACATATTACACGGTCAGCTGGATAAGACCTTAAATTTGAAGTTGATTTCTATCTAGAGCTAAAATATAATATTAGTATTTGTAAAGTAACAGTTAAAGTCCCTAAAAAGAAGTAAAAAAGAAGAGCATACTTTTATAAATAAACTATAATTCTCTAAAAAATGATAGACACACAACAAGTTACCTTAATAGCAGAAGATCTACAAACGCCTCCTTATTCTCGTTGTAGAGTTGGTGCCGAAGTTTTGATAGGTGCAGCAGCAGGAAGTACTATAGGTACATTAACTGGAGTACTAGGAAGTTTTGTAATGCCTTCCTTTGTAGAGCGTAGACTTAAACCAAGTATAGAGAAATTAGTTGAAACCTGTTTACCTGATCACAACCATGTAATTGATAGTAATATGCCTTCTTCTAACAAACAGATTTATACAACTATAAGAAGAAATGTAACTGATACTACAAGAAATATTATGGCTCCTCTCGCAATGCTGGCTGCCAGTGGAGGAGCAATGTATTCTTTAACAATAGAAGCATCGGAATTATTTCCTATCTGGTTACTAACTAATGCATGGAGTGCCATATATGAAAAATGGATACATTGGTAAATCAAAGGTAGTCTAAATCACAACAAACCTTAAAAACTTCTTTTCTTATTTTCATGCTATGGAAATGCGTGATAAAGTGCTTGCGTTTGTTAAAGCTAAAGGACCAGTTATTCCTATGCAAGTAGCCAAAGATTTGGGTAAAGATACTTTCTATGCAGGCGCAATTCTCTCAGAGTTACTTAATAGTAAAATTATCAAGATTAGCAGTGCAAAAGTTGGTGGCACACCAGTTTACTATTTTCCAGGTCAAGAAGAAAAATTAACTATGTTATACAATGGGCTTCCACAAAAAGAAAAAGAAGCCTTTAACCTCTTGAAAGAGAAAAAAATACTCAAAGATAAAGAAACAGAGCCAGCAATTCGTGTTGCTCTCCGAGCCATTAAAGACTTTGCAATTCCCTTTTATAATGAAAACCAAGAAATCATATGGCGATGGTATCTGCAAAACAAAGAAGAACAACCAGTTAAAGTCAATGTACCATTAACACCACCTCAACCAACTGTGTTAGTGCAAGAACCTGTAATGCAAGTGCAGCAGCCAATCCAACAACCTATAGTACAACCTCTTCCCAAACAATCATCAGCACCAGTTCTAGAAAAATCACCTTTAATGCAGGAAAAACCAATAGCACCAAAAGAACAGAAAAAATCAAGTGCTAAAAAAGAACCTGCAGACACATTCATTACTCTCATAAGAACCTATTTGCAAAATAACCATATTCAAGTGCTTGAAGAAAAAATACTGAAGAAAAATAAAGAATATGAGCTTATTGCCAAAGTGCCTTCTAATGTGGGATTGCTTGAATATGTAGTCATTGCAAAGAATAAGAAGAAAATTGCAGACTCAGATTTGAGTTTAGCACATAATCAAGGTCAATTGAAAAAGCTCCCAGTAATCTTGCTAACTAACGGAGAACTATCTAAAAAAGCTCAGGAATACAAAGAAAAAAATTTAAAAGGATTCATGTTGGTAAGGAAAGTATGAAAAGAGTTGTTCTAGTACTAGTATTGTGTTTACTCCTAAGTGCGCCAATAACTTTTGCAGCAGTAGACTCTATCTATGAATATTTACAAAGAGTAGATGATCAGCATAAAATAGTGTTAGGAGCGAAAGCAAAAGGAGGAGATAGTTTTGCAGCTATAGATGTGGCTATAGGTATTAAAAAGTTCAACGTAAATGCACCTGATCTGGAAACTGTCATAGAAGATGAAGTAACGTCAGACGAATCAAAAATTCTCATTGGTCATCCTTGTGACAATGGACTCATCCCCATAAGTTGTGAAAAATGGCCTTATAAGAAGGGAGAAGCAGTGCTTCGTGTTGCAGGCAACGATTTAATTATTGCTGGAAGTTCTTTAGAAGATACTCGCAGAGCAGCAAAAATCATTGCATACTATAAAACCTATCCAATACTCAAAGAGTCCTTAAGTATAATTGTTACAGGTGAGAAATTTGAAAAAATTAATACAACTAAAGAAAAAAATCCTGCTGATTTAATTTGCGGGGATGGAGTTTGTGATGGTGGTGAAAGATGTTATTCTGATTGCGCAGATATTACTTGTTTTGATGTCTGTCAAGAAGAAGGCTATGGTGAAGCATCATGTCGTGATCAAAAAAGCAATCCTAATGTAGTCTCTTGTTTATCAGAAGAGTATAGCAAAGGAACCGGGTATTGTGCTACAGGAAAAGTATGTTGTTGTAAAAAAAGTCAAAAAGAGACCATCCAACAAGAAGTAACACAAATAGCAGAGCCCTCGCTTTCTTTATTGCAGAAAATTATCCTATTTTTCAAACGTCTTTTCTAGGCTTCAACAAAGAAATCACTACTTCTAAAAGAAAATAGAGAGTTATGCCTACTAAAAGAATGGTAAGAGGGTGTTGCGGTAGCATAGAACAGAGAAGGAAATACTCTTTATAGCAGTTCTGTAGAAAAAAGCGAAAAGCTTACGAAAAAAGCGGAG